>JBNMKO010000075.1:0-16275 GCA_050874385.1 Eubacteriales bacterium | reverse complement strand
TTTGCTCTCTTTCCCATATTTACGGAAATAATCTCGCCGATTGACTGACCTTTGTGGCGGAGTGATGCGAACAATGCACCAAAATCATGTACGCCTCCGAAGAAGATACCTCCGACTAACACCCATAAAACAACAGGCACCCAGCCAAAAATAGCTGCCCCGATAGGTCCCGTGATAGGGCCTGCACCTGCGATTGATGAAAAATGATGTCCCATAAGAACCGGTGCTTTCGCCGGAACATAATCAACGCCGTCCTCAAGTTCGTGAGCCGGTGTCGGAGTGTCGCTCTCGCCTACACCCCACTGCTTGCAAAGCCATCTTCCGTAGAAAATATAACCACAGACAAGGATTGCAACACAGATTAAGAGAAGTACTAATGAATTCATTCTAACTCTCCTTTTCCTTTTTGTGATAAAATATTTTTTTCATAAACTTCGCTGTCGGCTTTCCTGAAAAATTGCTGTCGATAACCGAATTGTCAAAGACGGCAACGGCATTGTGGTAATCCATCCAGCCGTGCAGTGAAAAATGAAAACTTTTATAAATGCGGGTCTTTTTAATGGCACGAACTACATCTGCGTCACATGTGTCGCATAAAAAAACTGCCGTAAGATATGTATACATGTGTCCGGGACCTACTGTTAACCGCTCCATCCCGTCCTCGTATACATAGTCCCTGCATTTTTTAAATAATTCCATCGAAAGTTCGGGTGTGCTGAACAAATACAAAAATTCTTCCCTGTCCGCTGACCATAACTCAGCCTTCTGTGAAATAACATATTTCTGTGAGTGCTCGAAAAAATCGCATCTGGCAATAAGAGGATAGTTCTCGTCAGCTACAATGTGGCTGACCTCCTCATCCGTCTTTCCCTTTACACTGCTGCCCTCACGGATTTGTGACTCACCGCCGTCAAATCTGTGAATATTATAGTATGACTTGTACAGCCTCAGTAATTTGTCACACGCTTCTTTGCGCGTCATGGAAAAACTTTTTTCGGAACTAAACATACTGCCTCAACCTTTGCTTTTATAACCGTTTGGAACTGTACTTTAAAACCCTAACGCCTGACTTATTGCTCTGCGCAATAGAAATCACAATAGAAATGGAAAACTTCAAAATTCAATGTCCCCAACCGCTAAAAATTTATTTAAAAAATGATTATTGTAAGAATATCATCTTTATTTAAGAATTTCAATAGAAAATTTATAATTTTTTAAGATTTTATTTTACACAGTAATTGGGTAAAGTAGTAAGGCAGTGGTGCTTCAAATTCCATGTACTCACCACTCCTAGGATGATTAAAGCCAAGTATCCTCGCGTGAAGCGTCTGACCCTGAAGCTTATATGGTGACTTATAAGGACAGTACAGCTCATCGCCGAGAAGCGGATGACCTATGCTTGCCATGTGCACTCGTATCTGGTGTGTCCTGCCAGTCTCCAACGTGCAGCGTATATATGAGAACTTGTCATAGGTCTCAAGCACCTCATAGTGTGTCACTGCCCGCTTTCCATCCTTAACAATAGCCATCTTTTTTCTGTCGGCACTGCTTCTTCCGAGCGGAGCGTCAACCGTTCCCGTCAAATCGTCAAAATGTCCATAGCATATTGCCTCGTAGTGTCTTGTGATTGAGTGAACCTTTAACTGCTCCGACAACGACTGGTGCGCAAAGTCATTCTTGCACACGACAAGTGCACCAGTGGTGTCCATATCTATTCTGTGGACAATGCCCGGTCTTAGTATTCCATTTATCCCGGAAAGATTGTCCTTGCAGTGATACAAAAGCGCGTTTACAAGTGTTCCGGTGTAGTGCCCCGGTGCCGGATGCACAACCATGCCCTTTGGCTTGTTGACAACAATCAGGTCATCATCTTCATATAGAATGTCAAGCGGTATGTCCTCCGGCTCGATGTTGAGTTCCTCCGGCTCGGGAATTACAAGGCATACCGTGTCACCTGCTGCCAGCTTATAGTTGGCTTTCACAGGCTTTAACTCCTCACTGTTCTTTCCGCACTGTACTTTTCCGTCCTTTATAAGCTTTTGAAGCTGACTGCGCGAAAAAGACGAAAGCATGTCGGCAAGATACTTGTCGACACGCTCCCCAACATTTTCACTATCAACTTCTATATAGAACGGCTCATTGTACTCAAAAATAAAGTCATTCATATTTAATCCTCTTTTTTACCTTTCTTAAACGAGAACACCCTGTTCAGTTCTTCCTCATCTTTATAATAGAATATAAATAAAAAGATTGCCGCTATACATGACACCACGATATAGCAGTCCGCAATATTAAAGATAGGAAAATCAATCAACTCAAAATACAAAAAATCCTGAACGCATCCATACACACTTCTGTCAATACGGTTTCCTATCGCACCAGAGAAGAGCATTATTGCAATGATGTTCAGCGGAAGCATGCGCTTTGACACAGGTATTCTCTGGTACAGCACTGCCACAATCAATGCGATTACAATAGGAAGCCAGTTGAGAATTACATTGCCGCCTAACATCCCCCATGCCGCACCGTCATTCTGTGTCCATGTGAGCGAAAATACACCCTTAATCACAGATATAGGGCCGTTCACACGCAGACTTGAGTACGCCCAGTATTTTGTGAGATGGTCTATGGCTAGCAAAACCCCGACAATCGGAATTGTCACAAGCATCTGTAAAAGTGATTTATGTCTAATATTGTCCATGTCAAACCTCTCAGTACTATAATATCTCTTTGAGCGCCTGTGTCATCTCATCGTATGTCACAGTCTTGTCTATAACGGCCTCGCCTAACTGCTTTAACAGAATGAACTTGACCACTCCGTTCTCCATCTTCTTATCGGATTTTGACACCTCAAGTATTGAGAAGATGTCAAGCCCCTCCACCTTTGTAGGGAAACCATATTTTTTTAACATATTTCTGATGGCAGTATAGTCATCCTCGGTAATATATCCTCTCTCCTTTGATATATATGAAGCACATATCATTCCGAGTGCGACACATTCACCATGATACAACGAAAAGTTCATAAGCTTCTCAACCGCGTGTCCCAATGTATGTCCGAAATTGAGAAGTGCGCGCTCACCCTTCTCTGTAGGGTCATTATTTACCACATCAGCCTTTATGATACAGCTCTGGTAAACTGTCTCCATGATATATTCCGGCTCTAGTGCTTTTATGTGCTCATAGTTGGTGTCAAGATAGTCAAAATATTCCCTGTTCTTTATAAGACCATGCTTTATAATCTCCCCAAAGCCGGAGTTAAATAATCTCACGGACAATGTCGACAGGGTATCTATATTTATGTACACAAGTCTTGGCATGTGGAACGCGCCGACCATGTTCTTGTATTTTGCAAAATCAACGCCGGTCTTTCCTCCAATGCTAGAGTCAACCTGCGCAAGCAGTGATGTAGGCACCTGAATAAAATCTATGCCGCGAAGATATGTGGCAGCAGTAAAGCCAGCCAAATCACCCACAACTCCGCCGCCGAGCGCAACTATCATATCCCTGCGCTCAAAATGCTCCTCGATTAGGTATGTGTACACCGTCTGCACAACATTAAGGTTTTTGTTGGCTTCACCTGCCGGAATTGTAAACACATACACACTGTTTCCGGTCTTTTCAAGTATAGCTTTTAACTGGTCTGCATATATCGGGCCGACATTTGAATCGGTCACTATACAGAGCTTGATACCTGTGATGTTAAGCCTTTCAAGTTCATCCGCTATCGCATCAAAGCCCTGATTTATAACAATATCATAGCAATGTTCATTGTTCTTCTTTACATCTACCCTGCGGTTCATAGTAATTCTCCATTCCGCCGACATGCGGCTGTTTTCTTTATACATACAAATTAAGTACAACCATGTATCTTCCCTTTTTCGTCTCGCTCTTTGTATACATATATTTGAAACGTCCTCTTCCGCGGACGGATATTATCTCGCCCTCCTTGAGATTGTACGCGTTTGTGGTTATAAGCCTGCCGTTGACAAACACAAGACCGTCCTCTATATACGATACACTGTGGCTTCTAGACTCGTTAAATGCGAGACTTATCACCGCGTCAAGTCTCAGTGAAGCTACTGAACCCATAATCTCCTTGTATGACGGCGAAAAATTCTTGTCCAAAGTACAGTTCCTTGTACAGCGCACATAGTCATTTCTCACTCTTGTGAGATTTTGTGCGATGAAATCCGCAATCTTCTCAAGGCAGAACACATAGGCAGCGCCGTCAAATATGATTATGTCACCGAGCAGCGAGCGCTCAATTCCAAGGTTCATAAGTGCCCCAAGAAAATCCCTGTGTGTGAGTGTGTCAGAAAATCTCTTGTCAGCTTCAATCTTTATAAGCTCAACAGGGAGCTCGTAATCGTAGTCGGCATAAGGCAAAAATACAGCTATCTTTCGCTCCGCGTACTCGTACCCTCCGTCTGTGAGGACAGTGACCCTTGCAAAATCTTTTTTGGAAATATCGAGAATGTTCTGTTCGTTGAGATTGAGAAAACCGGAAAAAACCGGAATATTCCGATTATAGCAAAGCTTTGCCAAATCGGACAGTCTTCCGGCTAAAATCTGTTCTTCCTTATTCCTGTTACCTAAAGCATCATGATTGGTTTTTGAATACATACTTAGAACTTCCTGTCAAATCAACTGAACCATCTAACATCTCATCAAAATTGCCGGATATCTCCACATTGGTAGGCGTGATTACAAATATGTAATTCGTGACCTTCTGTAGATTTCCGTTCATGGCATACACCGAGCCCGATGTAAAGTCAAGTATTCTCTGCGCAAGATCTGCATTCAGCCCCTCAAGGTTGAGGACTACAGGCATCGCACCCGACAATGTATCGCATATTTCCCTCGAATCCTCATAAGTCTTAGGTCTTATAACTCGAAGCTCCATCTTACTACCCGCACCCCCCTGGATTGATTTCATGTGAACTACCTTGCCGTAGTTCTTCTTATTGTTAGGCTGTTTAACTGACTTTAACTCAGGCTCATCATCGTCAAATGAGTCATCATCGTCGTCATCAATACTATCCTTCTTGCTGTTAAACACTTTCTTCTTTGGCGGTTCGTCATCTTCCTCATCCGGGTCATCATCAACTTCCTCAACGACACGCTTTATTCGCTTGGCAGGCTTATCATCCCAATCATAGCCGTCGTCATCGAAATCTTCCTCGTCCTCGCCGAGGTTTAACCCGTTTAAAATATTTTTAATAATATTAGCCACTGTAATATCACTCCTGTTACAAATTATAGTTGCGGGCACCAAAAATTCCCGTTCCCACTCTGACCATAGTTGCACCTTCCTCGATGGCAACCTCGTAATCTCCCGTCATGCCCATAGACAGTATATCCATATCTGTATTATCAATGTTTTTAGCTTTCAAGTCAACACATAATTTCTTCAAATTTTTAAAATATTGTCGATTTTCCTCGGAATTTGTCACAAAAGGGGCTATTGTCATAAGCCCACATACATGGATATTTGAAAGCTTTGCACATTCGCGCACAAGAGCCTCCACCTCATCACATGCAATCCCAAATTTGCTCTCCTCACCGGCGACATTCACCTCGATGAGAATATCCATTCTTCGACCAATTCTTGAGGCTTCCTTGTCTATCACCTGCGCAAGGTGAAGCGAATCTACAGAATGTATCATGGCGACCTTGTCTATGACCTGCCTTACCTTGTTTGTCTGCAAATGCCCTATCATATGAAAGACCGCCTCCGGCATCTCGTCTATGCGCTCATACTTTTCACATATTTCCTGAACCTTGTTCTCTCCAAATATCCTCTCACCGGCATTGTATGCAGCCAACAGCTCGTCAAAAGGCTTTGTCTTGCTGACAGCCACAAGCTTTACACTGTCAACGTCCCGCCCTGCCCTGCGACATGCCGCGTCAATCTTTCCATGAACCTGTAAAAGATTATCACTGATATATTCATACGTTTCATTGTTCCCTGTATTTTCAATATTTTCTGCCATTTTTCCACCTCCGTATAATATTTACGTTTTGTATAGCATCAGTACATTATCTGATTTTCCGTAACCATATCCGCGTTTAGGATGATATGGTCATATATCGACAAGCCATACTTTGTTCCGAGTTTTACAATATAGTATTCGTCATTCCTGTCGAGTATTTCCACCTGCCTGAACTGGCAGTAGCCCTTGTTGACACAGTAAGTTCCCTTCAATGTGGCTACAGTGCCTATTATATATTTCCTGTCAGCCACGTTTGTCACGGTATTATCAGCGTTATCCTCGCCTTCACCACTCGTCTCCGCCTCTGTATCTGATACCGGAGGCATGACAATGCAGTCTCCAACGCCGAACAAATCTTTGTTGACGTAATAGTAACCGTCAATCTCGGCATAGTATGTCGCCTCTATAAATTTCTGGGTCTGGTTTCCCTGCGTATCGTAGGTGAGCAGCGTAAATCCCGTGTTTGAATTGTCACCGCCAACGCATCCATATTGTGTCGGAATGGTATAAAACTCTTTCTCGCACACGGAGCTGACCGGTATTTTAAGACCTGAGGACACATTCTGCGATATCTCAAAATCCACAAACCTTGTGTCAAGGAAATTTACCACATAATTGCTGAGTGTCAGCAATCCGTAGTTTCCATCGGAAGTGTATATAATGGAAAAGCCCGCCGTTGTCGTTATATTCTGCGACAGGAAGTTTACTTTTACCGATGACATGTCAGCATACAGATTTACCTGATTCTGCGTGAGAGGAAACACAACCTCCCAGCTGTCGGAGTTAATCTTTCTGTAAAGTATATCACCAACTGCAATCAAGTCCCTGTTTTGAAGGTTTGACACGGTATAGTTGTCAGTGCTGAAGGCAGCATAGGTTATATTGTCCTTTGTCGTGCCAAGAAGCGAATCAGTGGTGTATGAGACAAGTGTCGATTGGGATGGTCTTACTATGTGCACAGTGTTGTTTCCGGCCCCTATAAGCGCCTCTAGATTTGCAACCTTGTACTGGGCGTTAAATCCGTTGACGGAACTGGTCACGGTGCTAAGGAGATTGTAAGTCTGGTGGTAATCAAGCGGGTCGTAGCTTTTTGCATAGTTTATAAGCTTATGACCTATATTGTTGACAGCCGTTGTACTTATGCCATTTTCCATGACATTCGCCGAGAGCGCCGATGATACACTTCCTGTCTCGTCTACGATACAGATAATCGTCTTAGCCCCGGCACGCTCATCTTCGCCGAGAAAATAGTTGATGTGTCCCGACACACTCGATGTCTCCGCCGACTCATCAAAGAGAACAATCCCGGAAAAAGTGTTGTCAGACACGAGCTGACCGGCATTGACCTCGTATGTGAGTACCTTGTCCTTTGTAATATATAGATATAAACTTATAAGAAGATAAATAAAAATAACTGTCAAAAGCAATATCCCGACATTAAAGCGCGGCATGTAGTGAAGCTTTACGACATTGTTCTTTTTTTTATTGTTGTTTTTGTTTTGAACAGCCATTTTCCAACTCCAACCATTAATGTATATATATAACTGTATAAAAACAGGTGTATTTTCAAAATATAATTCTGTACCAAAATAGTCTTTTAAACACAGCGTTCTGGCACGGCGCTCTATAAAAGAAGCGCGTTATAAGCGCAGAAAAGAGGTAATCATGAATAATAGAGGATTTGATTATTTTGCCCTGACTATCGCAATTATCGGTGCAGTCAACTGGGGACTTATCGGATTCTTCAAGTTTGACCTTGTAGCATTTCTTTTTGGAAACCTGACTGTCCTTTCAAGAATAGTCTATGCTATAGTCGGAATCTGTGGTCTCTATCTCATCAGCGTATACGGCAGAATTACAAGTTTTAATGAAGCCTGACATCTAATATACGCATCAAGCCGCGGGATAATCCTGCGGCTTGATTATGGTTTTTCCTCTATTGATAAGATGCCTTCTCAAGCAGGTAACTCATCTGATTGTACAGCTTGTCTCTGGATTGGGCGTTGAGTATTATGGAAATAAACTTATGCCCGGTTTTTTGTGACTCACTTAAGATTACAAGACAATATCCTGCTGCCTCGGTGTAGCCTGTCTTTCCACATAGAACCGTCATACCGCTTGGAGTCGTTACACCGCCATTTATATACTGGTTTCCGTTTGTCCATGTAGGCACAATGGTATACTTTCCACGGGTAAATGAGGTTGTATATTTTACAGTCGAGGCAATCTTTACAAACTCTGAATTTTTAATCGCCTCATTAAAAATCAAGTACAAATCATAAGCCGTTGTGTAGTGCTGTTCATTGGTGAGCCCGTGAGGATTGACAAAATGAGAGTTGGTAGCCCCGATTTCAAGTGCCCTCTCGTTCATCAAATCGGCAAAGGCACTGACTGAACCTGCAACTCCTGTTGCTACTACTATCGCCGCATCGTTACCGGAATTGACTATAGCGCCATAGAGCGCCTGCTCAATCGTAACCTTATCCCCTTCCCTGAAATCACATATCCAGACATTGCCCTCGTCAAATTTTATATTGTCGCCAACTGTTATCGCCTTGGTTATGTCGGAGTTCTCAAGTGCCACAAGACCTGTAAGTATCTTTGTGGTACTCGCAGGATAAAGCTTCAAGTGAGGATTTTTCTGATACACAACCTTTGCATCGGCTGTATCCACTAAGAGCGCAGCCGAAGCCGACAGCACTCCTTCCTCAGTGTTGGCTGACCCTGCCTCACTTACGGCAAGGTCGGCGGCAAAGCCTTTCGCTGTCGACAGCGAAGAACTGAGAACATAATTGTATGCAATATTATTTTTAATGGACAGCCCATTCATTGCGGTGCTTGTCTCACTCTTGCATCCGGTCAGAACGAACACTGTCGTGAGCATGAGTGCAAGAACGCGCAAAAATCCTGTCTTTCTTTTTATCATTATTTCTAATCCCTTTTATTCATATTTATTTGTACATCTCACGCCAGTCAAGGTCACCGCGCTCAAGAGCCTTAATCATAAGCTCTGCTGTCGCAAGGTTAGTCGCAAACGGAATGTTGTGCATATCACACGCCCTGAAGATGTTGGCAGCCTCTCTTTCAGCCTCATGGGTACAGTTGTCAGGGTCTCTGAGGAAAATAATCATGTCAATCTGATTCATTTCTATCATAGATATCAACTGCTGCCCTCCGCCGAGCCTTCCGGAAAGAAATTTGTGTACACTTAAATTGGTGACCTCCTCAACCAATCGCCCGGTTGTCTCAGTGGCGTACAATTCATTACGGTTCAAAATTCCCCTGTAAGCGATACAGAAGTTCTGCATAAGTTTCTTTTTTGAATCATGTGCTATTAAACCGATATTCATAGTTTACCTCCCAAAGTTAGTATTTTAACCTTAGTGCTTGACAAATCAAATATTGTCCGACATTCACTGTCGTGTTCGCTGTAAACTTACATTGAGAACAAAGCCCATTCCACCAAACAAAGATATAAGTGAGCTTAGACCGGAACTGATAAACGGGAGTGGAATACCCGTATTAGGAAGCAGCTCTGTCGCCACACCCACATTAATAAATACCTGTAATGTCAATAAAATTGCCATACCTATACATACCATGCGCCCCGTCATATCCGGGGCAAATATGGCAGCTAAAAAACATTCCGCTATTATAAGAAACAGTACACCCAGAACAATACAGCTTCCCACAAAACCCATCTCCTCGCCTATGATGGCGAAGATAAAGTCATTTACCATCTCTCTCGAGAGATAATTTGCATTTTTAAGTGACTCCGTGCTGTCGTTATACAGACCTTTTCCATACAAACGCCCTGAACCTATTGCCAATACGGAGTTGTCCTGCTGATAGCGCTCATCGTCATACTCTCCCGGATAGAGAAATGCGTTAATTCTTTTCATCTGGTAATCATCTAACAGCTTCTGCTCCGGCTGTTGAATGTAGATGAGGGCAGCAGCGGCAATCGGAACAAATATGGCAAGCATTATTCCAATCTTTTTATAACTCAGACCTGCGGCAAAAATCAATATTATGGTCAATCCCGTAACAAGTATGGTCGTCGACAAATCGGGCTCTTTTACAATGAGGAGCAACGGTATTCCGGCAAGTATGGCAGTCACAAAAATAAACCACCATTTTGAAATCCTCTCCTTGTTCACCGTCAAAAACCTGGCAAAGAACAGAATAAGAAATATCTTTGCAAACTCCGACGGCTGTATGGTCAATGAATCGCCGATATCAATCCATCTTTTTGCGCCATGGTGATTGTCTCCTATTAAAAGAACCGCCATGAGAAGACCTATATTGAATGCATATATCACCCAGTAAAATTTGAGTATCCAGCTGTAGTCGATAAGTGAAATTATTATCATGCCGGCAAAACCGATTATCATACCGATTGCCTGCTTCATGACGGCTGAATTGTCCGAGTTGGCATTGGCACTGCCTATTATGGCAATGCCAAGACCACATATCACTAACATGAGCAATATCAGACGAAAATTATAATTTTTCAGCTTGTACGTCTTTAATTTCGCTAATGGTAAAAATTCGTTGTGTCTAATGGTTCGGTTTCTGTCCATTCTTCATATCCTTAATCGGAATATTGGCATACAGTGCCGGAACAGTCCCGTTGCCCCCATCTGATTCGGTCTGTGTAATCTGAATATCCAGCCCGGCTGCATCAATCTCCATATATTTTGAAATCACTGCTATAATGTCGTTCTTTATTGCCTCCATCATATCAGGAGTGCAGTTCGCACGGTCTGAAACAAGCAACAGTTTCAGGCGGTCTTTGGCGACATCACTCGAGGATTTCTTCCTGAACATATCAAATAAGCTCATCAATAACATCCCCCTCTTATATTATTTTGATGAAAAGACGGCTTTGAGCTTGCTCCAAAAGTTCGATTTTTCTGAAAGATCAAGAAGTGGAATATCCTCGCCCATAACCCTTTTACAAATATTCATATATGCCTGTCCTGCAAGTGTATCATTGCCAACTAAAGGCTCACCGTTGTTGGTGGAAATGACAATGTTTTCATCGTCCGGTACAGCACCTATGAGATTGATTGAAAGGATATCGACAACGTCGTCAATAGACATCATATCTCCCTTCTTAACCATGTCCATGCGGATACGGTTTACAATCAAATCGCTTCTCTTTAGGTCATTGGCCTCTAACAGTCCTATAATTCTGTCAGCATCACGGATTGCGGAGACTTCAGGTGTGGTGACAACAAGCGCTCTGTCGGCACCTGCTATCGCATTCTTAAAGCCCTGCTCTATTCCGGCAGGACAGTCAAGAAGTATGTAATCAAATTCAGCTCTGAGCTCATCTGTGAGTGCCTTCATTTGGTCAGGTGTAACGCTTGTCTTATCCCTTGTCTGCGCGGAAGGAAGAAGATAAAGGTTAGGGTATCTCTTATCCTTTATGAGAGCCTGCTTATAGCGGCAGTTACCCTCGATTACATCAACAAGATTATATACTATTCTATTCTCGAGTCCCATAACAACATCGAGGTTACGAAGACCTATATCTGTATCGATTAATACAACTTTCTTATTAAGCTTTGCAAGACCTGTACCTACATTTGCAGTTGTAGTCGTCTTGCCAACGCCACCCTTACCACTGGTGACAACGATTACTTCACTCATACATTTCTCCAATCCGCCGACTAGCGGCTATTTTTTTCTCTCCTCTATTATTTGGAAGAAAATTATAACAATATTATGATTGTTTTTTCTAATAATTGCAATATTTTTTTGAAATAATTATAACCGTATATCTGAAAGGACGTTTTTGTCGAGCTTTTCTATATATATATTGTTGTCCTCGACAAATGCTATCTTAGGGTCGACATTTTTGCTCGGTTTTAGCTGTACGGCTTCGGTGCTTCTTGCTATCACATCGCTTATGCGGATCTGCATAGGTGTCATGTCAAGGGCTACGACAAAGGAATCCTGATTTCCGCCAGCCCCGGCAAACACAAGCCCTTTAAGGCAGCCGAGCACGACGACATTGCCTTTTGATATAACCCGCGCACCCGGATTTACATCGCCGAGTATGATAATGCTTGTCTCAGACTCTAAAACCTGACCGCTTCTTAGTGTGCCTTTATAGAACTGCCCTGTATGAGCGGACAATTCCTCAAGCTTCTCATCGACAACTTTTTTATAATAGTCATCCTTCAACTGGTCGTTGTCTATAACGCATATTATATTGAGGCTCGAGTTCTTTGCTATGATGTCGAGAACCTCCTTCTCCTCATCCGCTGTGAGTTTGCGGCCCTCAAATGTGACTGCCATATTTGCCTTGTCAAAGAACTTTGAAGCCGAGCGGAACTTCTCAGCTAAGGCATCCTTTAGGTCGGCAAAGGCAATATTTTCATCCATGACAACAACAATCCCGTGCTTATTTCCTTTAATTATTACTGAATTATCCATAATATCTTAATAACCTGCCTTTCAGGGTTTTTACTCTACAATAGTCAAAGCTCCGTTCACATCAGAATATATATGTGAAGGAATGTACGAATCGTAATAGGATGATAAGGTATAAAATGACATTATACCCGCATTGACAGCCGCATATCCGTAAGGTATCATAACAGAGACAGCCACTTCGGCGTCGCTGTAAGGAGCCCATGTGATATAGTTGGCATGTGAACCTCTGTTCTTATTCTCCTCGGCTGTACCGGATTTTCCTCCAACCGTTACAGGAAGATACTTGTCAAACAGTTCCGTACCGACAGCACTGTTTAGAATAACATTACGTCCGCCCTCATACACAGAATCCCATACCACTTTGTCAAGTTCAACCTCATTTGCGATAACAGGCTCAAACTGCTCAAGAACATCGCCGTTGCTGTCGACAACTTTGCTTATCACGCTCGAGTTATAAACCGTACCGCCGTTTCCTATGGTTGAAGTGTATCTTGCAAGATTGAGGGCTGTGTAGGCGTGATTGCCCTGCCCGATTGTGGACGCTATAACGGACACATTTGACGGATTAGGTGTGGCCTCGGAAATCTGTATTCCGGTTTTTGTTGCAAGTCCAAGCTCCTCAGCATACTTTTTGAGTATTGAAAGTCCTTTGTCAGCATTGAGGCTTCCGTCTGCCTCCGTCGCAAGTCTGTAACCGACCTCACAGAAGAAATAGTTGCATGAAACTCCTATTGCCTGCTTTACGTTGATTGAGCCATGATTTCTAGGATAAATCCAGCATCTAAGGTTAGGCTTTACCTTATCAAACACTCCTGTGTCGGTTATGATGGAATTAGGAGTTATAACTCCCTCCATAAGTCCCGCTATGGCTGTCGCTATCTTGAATGTCGAACCCGGCGCTATTCTCGTCTGGGTCACACGATTTACAAGAGGTGTCGATTTGTCGGCAAGAAGCGATGCGTAATAGTCAGAGTCGATAGAGCCGGAAAAATTGTTGATGTCATAGCTTGGATAAGTTACCATGGCGATTATGCCTCCGGTCTGTGCGTTTTCAAGAACAACCGCGCCCGAACATGGGTCAAGCGCAAGCATTGCCGGGGTAATGTTAAGCTCATTTATCTGGTTTATAATATAATCGTATGTGGAAGCACCGTTTGCGATGGAGTCATACTCGCTCTGTGTAAAAGGCACACAGTTCTGCTCCATCAGAAGAAGGCATGTCTCCCTTCCTGTGACCTGACCGCGCTTTACAAGATACTTCATGATGAGCTTGTCAAATGCGTCATCGTTTTCAAGCTCATCCATTGCGTATGAGAGCATGGCATCAAGCACCTCATCCATCGTAGGATATTCATCCTTGACATCTAAATTATATATATTAACCCAGTCGTTTGCAATAGCTTTGTAGAGATAATCGGAAAGACTTATCTCCCCGTTTGTCCATGCCACTGAAAGTTCATCAGTTGAGCTTATGACATCACTGTTTAATATTCCACCGTTTAATAGTATCGTCCTTACATTTTTTATGTAGTCCTGCATTTCCTCAGAAAGTGCCGAATACACTGTTTTGTTATTATAGAGTTCTTCCTTTATGGCTTCTGTCATCTGCTCCCTTCTTGAGATGAAGGTTGAGTATATTGATGCCGCCGCACCTGCATCGTGATTTTCCCTTAGCTGGTCTATGGAAAGTGTATTGTTGTCAAACAGCGCAAAATACACATCTTTTATAGGTATAACAACAGCATCGCCCTCCTCGGAGCCTACACGGTCAGATTCAGAATTTACTATACGCGCAACAAGAATTTCGGCAAGTCTTCTCTCAAGCAGGTCGTATATTTTCTGTGTAAGCTTTACGTCTATTGTAAGGTAAATGTCCGAGCCTGTGACAGGTTCTTTTTCGTCAACAACTTCCAAAACTCGACCATAACTGTCAACAAGCACCTTCCTGCTGCCCTTTGTTCCGTTTAAAACCTGCTCGTAGCTCTTTTCAACGCCCGATTTTCCGACCACATCGCTAGCCTGATATGTCGGGTCTGTCTTTTGAAGCTCTGCAAGCTCCTCGGATGACACTTTACCGGTATAACCTATCAGATGCGCAATGTATTTGCCATAGTTGTAACATCTTATATATTCGTCCTTTACCGTAACACCTATGAGCTTGTCTGAATTTTCGAGTATCGCTGCCATGGTCTCCTCTGAGATATTGTTTGCCACGGTGAAAGATATATATCTCTGGTATGCATGTGCCGCAAGATTGGAGCGCACATATATTATCTCTAACACTTCATCTTTGCTGTACTTGTCGTCTATGTTGTAATAACTCTTGCTCTTTAACACGTCGACGACATCGGCAGCAGTGGCATTTCTCTCCTCGTCGGTGAGTTCGCTTATATACTTATGTCCATATATGTCCCTGAGATATCTCAGAAGCGTGTTTCCCGACTTGGTAAACTCGTAGCTGCCATTTTTGTTAAGTCTTATAGAGTAGTCTATCGTATAGGTGTCGCCGTGTTCCTCGATGATATCATACATCTGTACGATAATTTCGTTGAGCTGTGTATTCTTTATAGCGGTTGAGCTGTCCTCGATGATTACTGAGTACGCAAGCTGGTTGTATGCTAAAAGCTCACCGTTAACGTCGTATATGTTTCCTCTCGTGCTGTCGAGCACAAGTGTCTTTTCATTCTTTTGCGCATAATTAACCTGATAATCCTCGCCGTGAACAATCTGGAGATTGAAAAGCTTATATATGAGAATCCCAAAAAGCACTGTCGACAATATAATAAGCGGCAGCAGTCTTGAACTTAGAATGTTCTTTATATAATCCCATATTATCTTTAAGTCCTCTTTAAACACTACTTACAGTCCTCCTCTTTTTTGACTGCTCTACCTTCCGGGCTATAAAATAGATAAACACATACGCCAGAAGGGTTATCAATACAGTGTATATAATCTCGGGTATTATAATTCTGGTGAGGTAGTATGAAAACCTGAGCTTGTTCTGTAGTAGGAAATAGAAAACATAGTATAAAAATTCATACGCAAACGTGCTGAGTGCCACAAGTGCCATTGGGAGAAAAAGTTCTTCCTTTACATAGTCCTTGTAAAAGAAGCCGTTCAGCGCACCGGCATACATGTATACAAGTGCCGTAAAGCCCACCCTGCCACCTGCCATCAAGTCAAGCAGAAGTCCGGCAAAAAAGCCCTCCAAAAGCCCCATCCTGCTGCCCATGGTAAATCCGGTAATGCACGTCAGCATCAGCAAAAGATTGGGTTTTATTCCCGCAATCTCAAGATACGGAAATGCGCTGACCTGTAGAACGTATGTAATTAATATAGAAAAAACGCAATATAATACCTTTTTTAAATTAACTTTCATTTTTCTGCATTTACCCTTTATTTTTCCTTCAACTGCATTATAACAAGAACCTCCGTCAGCCTTTCAAAATCGACTGCCGGAACCAAATATCCCGACTGCGTGAGGCTGTTGGCATCCTCGGAAATGTTCTTCACATAACCTATAAGTATCCCCTGTATATACTTGTCACTTATATTTGAGGTCACAATCATGTCACCGTCCGACACCTCGGCATCCTTGCGAAGATATTCAAGATGTATATAGCCTGTGTCCATAAGCTCTAGGTCGCCCCTTATATTACATGTGTCCGAGGATGTGATGAGCATGCCTGTGACATTGCTTGTGCTGTCTATGATACTTCTTACTGTGGCTGTATTGTCTGTTACATCTGTAACAATACCTACAAGCCCGTTTCCACATATTACATTCATGTCCACGAGGATACCGTCCTTGCTTCCCTTGTCTATTGTGAAT
>JBNMKO010000074.1:0-16448 GCA_050874385.1 Eubacteriales bacterium | reverse complement strand
CTACTATTCAACCTCATGCGGCTATATGTCCGATTTGTCGTTATGGGGCGGCGAGCATGGCGGAATATATGATGAAAAGACGGTAAATCCCGACGGGGCAAAAATTAATCTGTCAGATGATGAAAGTTTTAGAAGCTTTATAACATCCGAAAATGAGACTGACCACGACTATGAGTTTCCTTTTTACAGATGGAGCGTCGAGCTTGACAGGGGATATTTGACGAACAGGATAAATGAATACCTCAAAATCAGGTATGCATCTGAGCCGGGAAACATTCTTATGAGAAATGCAGATGGTCAGTATGTGTCGACGGATGCGCCTTATATCGGAGAGCTGTTGTCGTTTGAGACGGCGGAGAGAACATCGTCGGGGGCAATACGAAGAATAATTATTCATGGAACGGACGGCGATGCGATGGTGTGCGGCGAGCTCAACATAAGGTATGTGCTTGGACCGGGTGAGAACAAGATAATGACACACACGCAGACGGAGACCAGCTTTGATTTTCTTCCGAGTGCGTATATATACATAGAGGAATTGTACGAAGATGGTGCAGTCACAGGATACCGCATAATGGGCGGCGGTTACGGCCACGGAATTGGGATGAGCCAGAATGCGGTATCGGCGATGGTGAAGAGAGGTATGCGCTATGACGACATACTGGAATTTTTCTACAATAACATTGACATTGTGAATATATATTGATGTGCTGTTGTTTCATATTAATCTATATATAACTGCCTCTTAGTGATACAAGAAAATATATCCAAGCAGTGTATTTTACTGTTTGGATATATTTTTCACACTATTCCCTGAAAGTGCGCGTTGATTTCCGCCCCGATAAACAGCACATTCATGCAGGCGTACAGCCACAGCATGATAAAGACCAGTGTGGCAAGGCTGCCGTATGTAATGGCAGAGCCCTTTGACATATCCACATATATGGAGAAAGCATACGAAAAAATGCTCCAGCCAAGTGCGGTAAAGACAGCGCCGGGAAGCTCATTCCTGATTTTTGATTTGCGGTTAGGCACGACGATGTAGAGCACAAGCGTGAACAGTGTCAGCACACCGATGAATATCAAAAATCTGAACCTGAGCGCGAACTGTATTGCGGAACCGACTATAGGCCAGTGTAAATTTATAAGGTCTAACAGGCGGTTTCCGAATACCATGAGCACAAGTGAAAATATAATTATCACTATGAGCGCGACGGTGTAAAGCATGGCATGGACGCGCAGGATAAAATAGTTGCGGGACTCGCCGCCGGTATCATACACATCGTTAAGCCCCTGAATTATCGACACAAAACCCTTTCCGGCAGCCCATATCGCTGATATGGCTGTCACGGACAGGAGGGTGAAGGATGAACTGTGGTATATCTCATTGATAATCGAGATGATGAGGGGCTGTGTTTTTGCCGGCAGCAGTTCATATACAAGTGTGAGCAGGTAGCTCTCGGTAATGTTGGTATAATTTAATATACACAAAAGAAGCATTATGAAAGGGAAAAAGCTCACAATTATAAAAAATGAAGACTGGGCAGAGTACATATTTACCTTGTCCTTCTTCACTTTTGTGACAATTTCTGCTATCATTAAAATCAGTTTCATCATAAGAGTTTGTTCCTTTACTTAAAGACATTCTGTATATAGTATATGCGAAAGGGGACAAAATGACAATAAAAAAGTGTTATTTCGCTATACATAGTAATGATTTTGAAGCTATGAAAAAAGTGTTTTCATAAAATATGCAAAAAAGTGCAATATTTTAAAGTCGGTCATTTTTAAATATAAAAATAAAATATCAGAAAGTGAATATCAGATGAAAAAAATAGTAAATTCAGTTTATAACATTTATTCGGATAAGCTTCCTAAGTCCTTTGACGGTGTGAAGGTCGTGATGTTAAGTGACATACATGACAATGTGTATGGGATTTCGCTTGAGAAGCTGTATGAGATGATTGTGGGGCAGGAGCCGGAGCTTGTGATTGTCGCCGGTGATTTGCTCACGAGAAAGGATTCTAATGGTTCGGATGAGGTTGTGGCACTTTTAAAGAGGCTCGCAGACAGATACCCTGTATTTTTTACAAACGGCAACCATGAGACAAAAGTTAAGATATACACAGAAAAATATGGTGACAGATATGACAAGCTCATTGCATCCCTAAAAAAGGCGGGCGTAAAGATTTTGAACAATGAGCATGTGGATTACAGAAAAAATAATGAAACTATCCATATATATGGTCTTGAGATTGACACGGACTTCTTTCTTATCAAGGACAGACCGTCTATGCAGGAGGATTATATATCGGGACTTATAGGCGACGCTATGGACGGCTTTGGAATTATGATAGCGCACAATCCGATGTTTTTTCCACAGTACGCGGCGTGGGGGGCTGACCTTGTGTTCTCGGGTCATATTCACGGTGGGATAATAAGGCTGCCATTTATCGGTGGTGTTGTAAATCCTGATTACAGACTGTTCCCTCATTATGACGGCGGCGAGTACCATGAGAAGGACAGTGTTATGCTCCTTGGCAGGGGGCTTGGAACGCACACAATAAATATCCGCATAAACAATCCGCCGGAGCTTGTAACGGCGGTGCTGCATAAGAGGTAGCCACTGGGGATGGTTCATGATGCCGCAAAGAATCGTCCCCAATTTGCCCCTTGCCATAACCTGATTTTTGAGGTATGATTATTTAACGTGGGATGCTGTGCCAACAATGGTTGACATGGCAGCCTGAGTGCTTGACAAGAGGTGTGAGACAGATGGCTATTCCGGTAAAACTTGAGGTGTTTGAGGGTCCGCTTGACCTTCTACTGCATCTCATAGATAAGAACAAAGTTAATATTTACGATATACCTATTGTGCTTATAACGCAGCAGTATATGGAATACGTCAACGGCATGGAGAAGAGGGATTTGAATGTTGTGAGCGAGTTCCTTGTGATGGCTGCGACGCTTCTTGACATCAAGTCAAGGATGCTTTTGCCAAAAGAGGTGGACGAGGACGGGCAGGAGCAGGACCCGAGAGCAGAGCTTGTCGAGAAGCTTCTCGAGTACAAGATGTACAAGTATATGTCCTACGAGTTGAAGGACATGTATATGGATGCTGATAAGACCATGTTCAAGATGCCCACTATACCCAAGGAGATAGCGGACTACAGACAGCCTGTCAATCTTGAGGAGCTTGTTGGGGATATGAACCTTGCAAAATTGAGGGTGATATTCGATGATATAATGAAACGCCAGAAGAACAAGGTTGACCCGATAAGGAGCAAGTTCGGAAGGATTGAGAAGGAGGAGGTAAGCCTTGATGAGAAGATGGTTTATGTCCGTGATTTTATTATGGAGCATGAACATTTTTCATTCAGGGAGCTTTTGACGGCGGCATCGAGCAAGGTTCAGGTTATTGTGACATTTCTTGCAGTGCTTGAGCTTATAAAGATGGGAAATATCACCGTGGAGCAGGAGAGCCGCGATGACGACATTGTCATAACGGTCAAGAGCACGGATTTCGTTGAGACTACATTTGTCGAGGAGGAGAACGCACAGGCATGAGTATTGATAAAATGTATGCAGCTATAGAAGCGGTTCTCTTTACCATAGGGGAATCGGTTGAGGCATCTAAGATAGCGGCTGCGATAGGACAGGATGTTCCGACGACTGTCAAGCTCATACACCGGATGATGGAGCGATATGAGGCGGAGGACAGAGGAATTAAGATTATAGAGCTTGGGGACAGTTTCCAGCTATGCACCAAGGCGGAGAATTACGAGTATATTATAAGGGTTGCCTCACAGCCGAAAAAGCAAGTGCTTACGGATGTGCTTTTGGAGACGCTTTCCATTATCGCGTATAAGCAGCCTATCACCAAGCAGGAGATAGAGGGCATAAGAGGCGTGAGCTGTGAACACGCGGTCAACAAGCTTGTGGAGTATGGTCTTGTCGATGAGGTTGGCAGACTTGACGCGCCCGGAAGACCTATTTTGTTTGGAACGACGGAAGAGTTCTTAAGAAGCTTTGGAGTGAGAAATGTTGATGAGCTTCCGGTTATAAGCCCGGATAAGGTTGAGGATTTCAGGAAGGAGGCCGAGAGCGAGACTCAGGGAGCCGCCCCACAGGATGATGCGGATGGCGGCAGTCAGGCTGCGGCTACGGATGATGTGATAGATTTGGGAATTTGATATAATGCGATAAGGGAGCAGAATTTTTTGAAATTTATTTTAAATTCAAATAAATAACAGCTATTTTTTTGAAGCTATTTATAATTGCTTATTTATAGTATATTATTTAAAAATATTTATTTTACATGAAGGAGTAGACATAAAATGGAAAGAAAGAATGTATGGACTGTGTCAGGCACAGCCAAAAAGGAAATGATATTTAAGTTTTGCGAGGACTACAAGAAGTATATCTCCGACTGCAAGACAGAGAGAGAATGTGCTGCCGAGGCGATTAAGATTGCCGAGGATGCGGGCTACAGGGATTTAAAGAAGGTTATCGCTGAGAATGGAAAATTGAAGACTGGTGATAAGGTATATGCCTGCCACATGGGAAAGACACTTGCACTTTTTAACATTGGCAAGGAGCCTCTTGAGAACGGTATGAAAATTCTCGGAGCACATATCGACTCCCCTAGAATAGATGTAAAGCAGAACCCATTGTACGAGGATTCTGACATGGCACTTCTCGACACTCACTACTATGGCGGAATTAAGAAGTACCAGTGGGTGGCACTTCCGCTTGCAATGCACGGCGTTGTAGTGCTGAAGGACGGAACAAAAGTTAATGTCGTTGTGGGTGAGGACAAGGACGACCCTGTTCTTGGAGTGACAGACCTCTTAATCCACCTTGCCGCAGAGCAGATGGAGAAGAAGGGTGCTAAGGTGGTTGAGGGCGAGAACCTCGACATTCTTATCGGAAGCATACCTGAGAAGGAGGAAGGCAAGCAGGATGACAAGGACGCTAAGGCGAGCGTAAAGACTGCAATGCTGCGCATTTTCAAGGAGAAGTACGGCATTGAGGAGGAGGATTTCTTCAGCGCAGAGCTTGAGGTTGTTCCGGCAGGTCCGGCAAGAGATTACGGCATGGACAGAAGCATGATTATGGGCTATGGACATGACGACAGAGTGTGTGCTTACACTTCACTTATCGCAATGCTCGATGTTAAAGATGTGGATAAGACAAGCGTGTGTCTCTTAGTCGACAAGGAGGAAATCGGAAGTGTCGGCGCGACAGGCATGCACTCAAAGTTCTTTGAGAACATGGTAGCTGAGGTTTTAAACTGCCTTGGCGATTATTCCGAGATTAAGCTTAGAAGAGCACTCTCCAACTCTAAGATGCTCTCATCCGATGTCAGCGCTGCATTTGACCCTCTCTATGCTTCCGCATTTGAGAAGAAGAACGCCGCATTCCTTGGAAAGGGCATGGTATTTAACAAGTTCACAGGCTCAAGAGGAAAGTCCGGAAGCAACGACTGCAACGCAGAATTTTTGGGCGAGCTCAGAAGTACGCTTGATAAGCATGGCGTAAATTATCAGTCAGCAGAGCTTGGCAAGGTGGATGTCGGTGGCGGCGGAACAATCGCCTACATCCTTGCACAGTACGGCATGGAGGTTGTGGACTCAGGTATTCCTGTGCTTTCAATGCATGCACCTTGGGAGATTGTAAGTAAGGCAGATGTGTATGAGACAATGCTCGGATATAAGGCATTTCTTATCGGTTAATTTTATGAATGAGCAGTGAAGCAGGCTGAAAAAGTCTGCTCGCTGCATAGCTGTATCAGATATGGAAACGGTCTTATAGCGTATTTTTGTGAAGAATATGTAAAAGATGTAATAGATATAGAAAAATAGCCTTATAGTGTATTTTTGTGGAGAATATATAAAATATGAAGTGGAAAAAATTCAGAATAACAACTACTACCGCCGCTGAGGATTTGGTGAGCGGAATGTTAATTGAACTGGGGATTGACGGAGTGCAGGTTGAGGACAATGTACAGCTTTCGGACAAGGACACGAAGGCGATGTTCATAGATATCTTGCCTGAACTTCCTCCTGACGAGGGAATAGGATATGTGAGCTTTTACATTGACGAGGACGACGCGACGGACGAGCTTATGGACAGCGTTAGAAATGGTCTTGAGGAGTTAAAAGATTTCGTCGATGTGGGCGCATGCACGATAGAGGAGTCGGAGACCGAGGACAAGGACTGGGTCAACAACTGGAAGGAATATTTTAAACCTTTCATGGTAAAGGATATCGTTATTAAGCCTACATGGGAGACGGTTCCCGACGATATGCAGGGGAGAATGGTTGTAAATATCGACCCGGGCACGGCGTTTGGAACTGGCATGCATGAGACTACGCAGCTTGTCATAAAGCAGCTTGAAAAGTATGTCACACCGCAGACAGACCTTCTCGATGTCGGAACGGGAAGCGGTATTCTGGCTGTTATAGCAAAGATGCTCGGTGCAAGAAGCATAATAGGAACAGACCTCGATGAGAATGCCATCACTGCCAGTGCCGAGAATATGGAGTCTAACGGCTTTGATCCCGAGATTTTTAAGGTTATACAGGGAAATGTCATAGATGACAAGGCAGTTCAGGACGAAGTCGGCTATGAGAAATATGATGTTGTGACAGCCAATATTTTAGCCGATGTTATCATGCCTTTGTCAAAGGAAATCGCACAGCACATCAAGCATGGCGGCGTGTTCATCACATCCGGCATTATCGACATGAAAGAGGAAGCCGTAAAAAATACCATTATGGAAAATCCTGAGTTTGAGATAGTTGATATTTCTCATCAGGGTGACTGGGTGTCCATCACAGCGGTGAGAAAATAATTATAAACAGATGTGTAACAACGTGTAAAAGAGTAAATGACACGGGGATTGGAAATAGACATGTATCATTTTTTTGTTGAGGAAAATCAGATAACGGACAATAAAATATATGTGAACGGTGCGGATTACAATCATATCAAAAATGTAATCCGCCTAAAGCCGGGCGATGAGGTTATGATAAGTGTGCGCAGCTTAATGGCTGACGAAAAGCCAAAAAACTTTATGTGTGAGCTTGGCGGGTACACGGATGACGATGTGGTGTTTGATATCACGCGGACGGATGTGGCTGATACAGAGCTTCCTTGTCAGGTCATACTTTATCAGGGGCTTCCAAAGAGCGATAAGCTTGAGCTTATTATCCAGAAGGCGGTTGAGCTTGGCGCGGCACAGATTGTCCCTGTGGCTATGAAGCGCTGTGTTGTAAAGCTCGACGAGAAGAAGGCTGCCACAAAGCTTCCAAGGTGGAACGCCATAAGTGAGAGCGCGGCAAAGCAGAGTAAGCGTTCACTTATACCCGAGGTCAGACCTGTTATGAGCTACTCAGCGGCGCTCAAAGAGGCATCTGAATGTGACATTTGTTTCGTGCCTTATGAGAATGAGAACGGAATGGCGGAGACGAGAAGCCTTGTCGGTTCAATAGAGCGCGGCAGCCGCGTTGCGGTGTTTATAGGTCCGGAGGGCGGCTTTGAGGATGACGAGATAGAGGCGGCAAAAAAGCTTGGCATGCACACAATCACCCTCGGAAAGCGCATACTGAGAACAGAGACGGCAGGGATGGCGTTTCTTTCGATGCTCGCCTATGAGTTAGAGGATTAATGTGAAAAAACGAGCCGCTATATGGCGGAGAAATTAGGACTGTTATGAATACGGAAATTTATTTGGACAATTCAGCCACAACCGCGGTTTATCCTGAGGTTGTTGAGCTTATTAGTAAAATTATGTTAGAGGATTACGGAAACCCATCCTCAAAGCATAACAAGGGTGTTGAGGCGGAGCACTATGTAACGCAGGCTAAGGAGACACTTGCCTCGATACTCAAATGTGACAAGAAGGAAATTCTTTTTACATCGGGCGGAACGGAGTCTGACAACATGGCATTTATCGGGACGGCTCTTGCCAACAAAAGGCGTGGAAACCATATAATTACCACGATGATTGAGCATCCGGCTGTGTTGGAGACGACGGTTTTTTTGGAGAAAAACGGTTTTGAGATAACATATCTTCCTGTTGACGCAACGGGCTGTGTGAAGCTTGATGCGCTAAAGGAGGCACTGCGCCCGGAGACAATTCTTGTGTCAATCATGTACGCCAACAATGAGGTGAGCGCGGTTGAGCCGGTAGCAGAGGCAGCAGCCATCGTTAAGGAGTACAATCCTGAGATTGTATTCCACACCGATGCGGTGCAGGCGTTTGGAAAGTACCGCATTATACCTAAGAGGGAGAATATCGACCTCATGTCCGTGAGCTCACACAAGCTTCACGGTCCTAAGGGAGTCGGATTTTTGTACATCAAGGACAAGACGAAGATAAATCCGATAATATTCGGGGGCGGTCAGCAAAAGGGCATGCGCTCCGGCACGGAGAATGTTCCGGGAATAGCCGGAATGGCTCTCGCCGCAAAGATGTGTTACGAGAATTTTGATGAAAAGATTGAAAGACTTTATGAGCTTAAAGAGTATTTTGTTGAGAAAGTGCTTGAGGTACCGGGCACGACCTTCAACGGAAAAAGAGGACATGAGGGAACACCGCACGTCATAAGCATAAGCCTTGAGGACGTGAGACGCGAGGTTTTGCTTCACGCGCTTGAGGACAAGGGAATATATGTCTCCTCCGGCTCCGCATGTTCGTCCAACAAGCCGGCTCTTTCGGGAACACTAAAGGCAATAGGAGTGAAGAACAATCTCCTTGACTCCACAATTCGTTTCAGCCTGTGTACCATGAACACAAAGGAAGAGCTTGATGCCACTATAGATGCACTCAATGAGCTCGTTCCTATATTAAGGAGATATACAAGGCACTAAAATACAAATACGTGATTACAAAAACTAGAATTTTAAGTTGAACAATTTTGTGATTTTTGTGGTGCGAGGCTGAAAGTGTATCAGAAAAATTGCACAGCGTCCGATATAAATAAGGTTTTGCAATCACTCATAAACTGTACACCTTGAAAGGAGGAAATATGTACAAGGCGTTTTTAATAAAATACGGCGAAATCGGTACAAAAGGAAAGAACCGATATATATTTGAGGACATGCTTGTCCACCAGATACGCCACGCTCTCAAAAAGGTTGAGGGCACCTTTGATGTGACAAAGGAGAACGGAAGAATATATGTGGAGGGCACGAGCGAGTTTGACGATGAGGATGCGATAAATGCCCTCAAAAAAGTGTTCGGTATTCTCTGGATTTGCCCTATGTTACAGGTAAAGGACGAGGGCTTTGACAAGCTTGCCGAGGATGTTATTGATTACCTAAAGACAATGTACAAGGGAAAGAAGATGACATTCAAGGTTATGGCAAGGCGCGCGCGAAAGAATTATCCGCTCGATTCCATGGGAATTAACATGGCTATGGGTGAGAAAATTCTCGACGCGATGCCGGAGATGACGGTTGATGTCCACAATCCTGATATTTATGTGAATATTGAGATAAGAAGCAGAATAAATATATATACAGAGCTTATTCCGGGTCCGGGCGGCATGCCTGTCGGAACCAACGGAAAAGCCATGCTTCTTCTGTCGGGCGGTATTGACAGCCCTGTTGCCGGTTATATGGTCGCAAAGAGGGGCGTTAAGATTGACGCGGTATATTTCCATGCGCCGCCATACACAAGCGAGAGGGCAAAGGAGAAGGTTATCGACCTTGCAAGGATTGTCACACAGTACTCAGGCCCTATAAATCTTCATGTGGTCAATTTTACGGATATTCAGCTCTATATTTACGAGAAGTGTCCGCATGATGAGCTCACAATAATTATGAGACGATATATGATGAAGATTGCGGAGCATTTTGCAAAGGAGTCGGACTGCCTTGGTCTTGTTACCGGTGAGAGCATTGGACAGGTTGCGAGCCAGACAATGCACAGCCTCCTCGTGACTAATGCTGTGTGTGAGCTTCCGGTAATCAGACCGCTCATAGGCTTTGACAAGCAGGAGATTATCGATATATCGGAGAAAATCGGAACTTACGAGACATCTATACTTCCTTATGAGGACTGCTGTACGATATTTGTTGCAAAGCACCCTGTGACCAAGCCTAACAAGAAGGTTATAGAGAAGTCGGAGCTTAAACTTGCCGAGAAGATAGATGAGCTTGTAAAGACAGCCATTGAGACGACACAGACAATCTGGGTTGAATAAAAAATAAAGGCATTGTTCAGGAAAATAGAATAGAGTGTTCATTGACTTGTCTGTGCGGGTGTGGGCAGGAAGCTTATGCCCGTGCAGATAAGGCAAATAAAAAAGAGATTCCACATTGTGAAATCCCTTTTTGAAAAAAACGTTATCTTATGTAGGCTATGTAGATCAAGCTTATACAAGATATGGAGCGAGAACAGAAAGAATAGTATCTACGTTCTCCTCAGCATGAATATTCAGGTCGATAGGCTTGCTAAGGTCAAGTGAAAAGATACCCATAATGGACTTAGCGTCGATTACATATCTGCCGGATACGAGGTCGAAATCGACATCGAACTTGGTGATATCGTTGACAAATGACTTAACCTTATCGATAGAATTAAGTGAAATCTGAACTGTTTTCATGGTACACCCTCCTGATAATTTTTATTAACTCCATGATACATTTTTAGGCATAAAAAGTCAATACAAAATGTCAGAAAGAAGGTACTAAATTTTATGAAATGTACATTACATAACCTTGGATGCAAAGTAAATTCTTACGAAACGGAAGCCATGAGACAGCTCTTAGAGGCAGCGGGATATGAGATAGTTGAGTTTGGAAGTGAAGCGGCGGATGTGTATATTATCAACACATGTACGGTGACAAACATTGCAGACCGCAAGTCAAGGCAGATGCTTCACAAGGCAAAGAAGGACAATCCCAACGCGGTTGTGGTTGCCGCCGGATGTTATGTGCAGGAGGCGGGAGAGAAGCTTCTTGCCGACGAGGCGGTTGACTTGATTGTGGGAAACAACAGAAAAGGGCAGATAGTCGAAGTCCTTGACGAATACTTTAAGGGAAGAAATATAGAAGATTCATTTATCGATATAAACAAGACAAAGGAATATGAGAGACTGGAGATAAATGCCAGCCTTTCACATACGAGAGCTTATATAAAAATTCAGGACGGCTGCAACCAGTTCTGCACATACTGTATAATTCCTTTTGCCAGAGGAAGGGTGCGAAGCAGAAGTCTTGAGGACATCGTTGACGAGGTGGAGAAGCTTGCAAAGAGCGGCTGCCATGAGATAGTTGTGACGGGCATACATTTGAGCTCCTATGGACTTGATTTTGACAACACGGAGTACAACGCGCAGCCTGTACCTAATGCCGAGAGACTTTTGCAGGTGCTTGAGGCTATAGCAAAGGTTGAGGGAATTGACAGGATAAGACTTGGCTCGCTTGAGCCTAGAATTATCACGGACACATTCCTTACACGTCTGTCGGCGATAGAGCAGATATGCCCTCATTTTCACCTTTCGCTCCAGAGCGGCTGTGATGAGACCCTAAGAAGAATGAACAGAAGGTACGACACGCAGGAGTTTTATGAGGGTGTCAAGAAGATAAGAGAGTATTTTGACAAGCCGGCAATCACGACGGATGTTATTGTGGGATTTCCGGGCGAGACGGATGAGGAGTTTGAGGTCACAAGAAAGTACCTTGAGAAGATTAATTTCTTTGAGATGCATGTGTTCAAGTATTCTAGAAGAAAGGGAACGATAGCCGACAGAATGGAAAACCAGGTTCCTGAGAGCGTGAAGGGTGAGCGGAGCGATGTGCTTATAGAGCTTGACGAGAAGCTTTCAAGGGAGTACAGGGAAAGCTTTATAAATGAGACAGAACAGGTGCTTGTGGAGGAATATATAGAGAGCGGGGGCAAAAAATATGCTGTCGGACATACAAAAAGATATGTTAGGGTGCTTATCGAACTTGACGATAAAAATTCTGATAATATCAGTGTAAATGCAGAGGTGTCTGTAATAATAACTGGTCTTTTTGGAAAAGATAGTGTAATATCCAAGGTAGCTCTTGCAAATTAGAAAAAATTATATTATGATAAAATGTATAGTGCAAAGGACGTGAAGATTATGTCGGATATGACGAATACACAATTTTTTAAAGTTGCGGATGAACAGCATATAGAAGTTTCGGATATTCTTAATACTGTGTGCAAGGCATTGACCGATAAGGGATATAATCCTATAAATCAGATAGTTGGTTATATCATGTCGGGAGACCCTACATACATTACCAGCCATAATAATGCCAGAAGCCTTATTATGAAGGTTGAGCGTGATGAACTTGTTGAGGAGCTTCTCAAAAATTATATTTCAGTTAAGGGACTGTGAAAATGAGAATATTAGGTTTGGATTATGGAACTAAGACAGTGGGCGTTGCAGTCAGCGACCCGCTTATGCTTACTGCCCAGGGAGTGGAGATTATTCGCAGGAAGGAAGAGAATAAGCTCCGCCAGACTCTTGCGCGCATTGAGGAGCTTGTCGAGGAATATGATGTATCTTTGATTGTACTTGGACTTCCTAAGCATATGAACAATTCCGAGGGAGTCCGCGTTGAGAGCACAATGGAGTTTAAGGAGAAGCTTGAGCGCAGACTGGGACTTGAGATTGTGATGTGGGATGAGAGGCTCACCACAGTTGCCGCCGACAGAACGATGATGGAGGCGGGAATACGCAGGGAGAACAGAAAAGAATATGTTGACATGTTAGCGGCGCAGTTTATCCTTCAGGGATATCTTGACAGTCTTGCATTTAAGAAAAAACAGGAACAGGAGAATTAGAAATGGCAGATACAGAAAAGCTTGTATTTCAGACAGAGGATGGCAAAGAGGTAGAGTTCGAGGTGATTGAGTCCACAAGAGTGAACGGGGCAGATTATCTTCTGGTGACTACAGACGATACCACCATATATGACAGTGAGAATGACGACGATGACAGCGAGGCAGTGTTTATCCTTAAAGATAATTCTGCGCCGGAGTCGGAGGAAGCTCTGTATGAGTTCGTGGAAGATATGGAAGAGCTTGACGCTGTTTTTAAGATTTTTGAAGAGCTTTTAGATGATGAAGAAGAATAGAACGTGATTTTTTGGAGGTGTTTTTTTGAAAACAGAGACAACTGAAAAGGTTAAGATAATTCCACTCGGCGGCTTGGAGCAGATTGGAATGAACATGACTGCCTTCATGTATGGGGACAGTATTATTGTTGTGGACTGCGGTCTGTCTTTTCCCGATGACGATATGTTAGGAATTGACCTTGTTATTCCCGATGTCACTTTTTTGAAGGACAATATTGACAAGGTTAAGGGCTTTGTTGTCACACATGGACATGAAGACCATATCGGAGCATTCCCTTATGTGCTCAGGGAGGTCAACAAGCCTATATATGCCACTAAGCTTACGATGGGTATCATTGAGACCAAGCTCAAAGAGCATAATCTTATGGGAACGACCAAGCGCAAGGTCGTAAAATACGGGCAGTATATTATGCTCGGCGATTTCAGAATTGAATTTATTAGAATAAATCATAGTATTGCGGATGCGTGTGCACTTGCAATCTATACTCCGGCGGGAACGATAATCCACACGGGAGATTTCAAGGTCGACTATACGCCGGTGTTCGGTGAGCCGATAGATTTACAGAGATTTGGTGAGATTGGAAAAAAAGGTGTACTTGCAATGCTGTGTGACAGCACGAATGTTATGCGTCCGGGCTACACGATGTCTGAAAAGACAGTCGGCAAGACATTTGACAATATATTTTCGGATAATCAGAACAGCAGAATAATTGTTGCAACATTTGCATCCAATGTCGACAGAGTGCAGCAGATTATCAATTCGGCGGCAAAATATAACCGCAAGGTGGCTGTAGAGGGCCGCAGCATGGTCAATATTATAAATGTTGCGAGCGAGCTTGGATATCTTGACATACCGGAGGGAATGCTTGTAGAGACAGACGAGCTTAAGAAGTATACGGACAGCCAGACTGTTATTATAACAACCGGAAGTCAGGGTGAGTGCATGGCGGCGCTCTCAAGAATGGCTGCCTCAATACACAAGAAGGTTACAATCAAGCCGGGTGATGTTGTGATAGTTAGTGCGACTCCTATTCCGGGCAATGAGAAGTCTGTTGCGAGAGTGATAAAAGAACTCTCAATGAAGGGTGCGAAGGTTATCTTTCAGGATACCCACGTTTCGGGACATGCCTCACAGGAAGAGATTAAGCTTATGTACTCGATAGTCAAGCCTAAGTATGCCATTCCGGTACATGGCGAGTACAGGCACTTAAAGACACATGCAGACCTTGCGGTGTCGATGGGCATACCAAAGGAGAATGTGTTCATCCTCTCATCGGGTGACGTGCTTGAGCTCGGTGCTGAGAGCGCGGGAAAGACGGGAACCGTGACGGCGGGAAGTCTCCTCGTGGATGGTCTTGGTGTCGGCGATGTGGGTAACATAGTTCTGCGCGACAGACAGAACCTTGCGGAGAACGGTATCATAATAGTTGTTCTCACGCTTGAGAAGTACACGAACCAGCTCCTTGCAGGCCCGGATATTGTGACGAGAGGTTTTGTGTATGTCAGGGAGTCAGAGACGCTTCTTGAGGATGCGACGAGCGTTGTGCGCGAGTCCGTCGACAGATGTCTTGAGAGAAATATCAGCGATTGGGGAAAGATTAAGAACATTATCAGGGATGATTTGAGCGATTATCTTTGGAAGAAGATGAAGAGAAATCCTATGATTTTGCCTATCATTATGGAGGTATCATAATTGGGTGACAGCAGAAACAGAAGCTTTGAAAACCGTTCGGTTGATGTAAAGACAGAGGAACTTGTGCAGGCAGTGATTGAGAGCGAGGAGTATAAGGAGTATCTTGAGTGCCTTGCAAAGATAAAGGAGCAGCCGGAGCTCTATGAGAGGGCATGTGATTACAGAAGACGTAATTTTGAGCTTCAGAATATGGATGTAAATGACAATATGTTTGATGAGGTAATGCGTTTTCAGATGGAGAATGCCGGAGTCAGAAAGAATGCACTGTTAAATGAATTTTTGAAGGCGGAGCTGTCGGTATGCCGTATGTTGCAGGACATCACGCGCGCCATATCTGACAAGGTCGAGCTTGACACGGACTTCCTTAGATAAGCTTTTGGTGAGGTATATATGGGTACGAGAAATGCGATTAAGACAGTTATTACAATTTCATATAAGATGATAATATTTGCGCTTGTCGTGATTCTTATATACTATGCCGGAGGAGCGGCGTTCAGGTTCGGGGTGGCGATATTTGACGAGTCATCAATGAGCGACCCGTCAATGGCGAGGACAATAACAGTTACAATACCTGACAATCCTTCCATAAGCGATGTGGCACAGGTGCTTGACAAGGCGGAGCTCATTGACGGACAGCTGCTGTTTAGGGTTCAGGCGGCGTTGTCCGACTACAGCAAATACTTTGTGGGCGGAACATTTGAGCTCAACACGGGCATGACACCGACGCAGATTATGGCGGCGATTACCGAGGACAGCCGGGCAAAGGCGGCTGAGAAGGAGTCGGAGTGATAACGGACGAGAGAATAACATCATATATACATTCACTTGCCACAAATGACAGTGAAATCTGTATGCAGATTGAGCGCGAGGCATTGTCGGAGGGAGTTCCGATAATCCGCAAGGAGATGGGAAGCTTTCTAAAGACCGTTCTTGCGCAGAAGCATCCAAAGAACATTCTTGAGGTGGGAGCGGCGGTGGGATATTCGTCAATTCTTATGAGTGAGAATATAGACGCGGACGCTAAGATTACGACAATCGAGAATTATGACAAGCGCATAATAAAGGCAAAAGAAAATATAAAGAGAGCCGGGAAAGAGGACGTGATAACTCTTTTAGAGGGCGACGCGGGCGAGATTTTAAAGACACTTTCCGGCAGCTATGATTTTATATTTATGGACGCTGCAAAGGCGCAGTATATCGTCATTCTTCCGGATATACTAAGGCTGCTCTCTACGGGCGGAATACTTATAACCGACAATGTGTTGCAGGAGGGCGACCTTGTGCAGTCGCGTTTTGCCGTGTGCAGGCGTGACAGGACGATACATTCGCGCATGAGGGAGTACCTATATGCGGTCACACACAATGACGCACTTGTGACGAGCGTTATACCTCTTGGTGATGGCATAACCTATAGTGTAAAAAAATAATATCTGATAATTGAATTTTATAAATAAGTAGAATATATATTTCAAGAAATTTATAGGGCTTCCTCCCATCGCCTAAAGGCAGTGGGTTTTCGCCCATGACAAACGAAAGGAATTCTTATGAAATTACCTGAATTGCTTATACCGGCAAGCAGTCTTGAAGTTCTAAAGACTGCTGTTATATACGGTGCCGATGCTGTGTATAT
>JBNMKO010000073.1:0-16671 GCA_050874385.1 Eubacteriales bacterium | reverse complement strand
CTATTATTATCCTTTTTTACGACGACAAGCGGCATTGTCTCAACCTTCTCATAAGTTGTAAATCTCTTGTCGCACACATCGCACTGCCTTCTTCTCCTTATAGAAAAGGCATCGTCGGCTGGTCTTGAGTCTATCACTCTGGTGTTTTCCGCATTACAGAACGGACATTTCATTAATCTCGCCTCCTAAAGTTTTACTATTATCTTCTCCAGACATACATTTACAAGTATAACATCCGGGCCAACATTTACAATACTTTCAAACGGTATAACATACTCACAGTCCGCCCCAAAAAAACAGAACAGCTTGGGCGGGCCGGGAACAATTATCGCCTTGATGCACCCTGAGCACAAGTCAAATTCCACATCCTGCACATAGCCCAATATCTTGCAGTCGGCAGAGTTGATTACCTGTTTTTCTTTAAGATTGCATATTCTCATCCTTCACTACCCGCACAGAATGTCTTGCTTTATTATATGCCACTCTGCCGCGGATGTACCTTACAATGATTACTATAAGTATTCCAGTAAAACCACCCGCCGTATCAATCAGAACATCCCTGAAGCTGCAACAGCGGTCAGGCACAAAATACTGGTGGATTTCATCTGTTGAGGCGTAGCAAAAGACAACAAGCACGGGAACAAAATATCTCAACTTAATCACACGCCCCGCCTTCCATCCGGCATCGACCAAATCAAGCCCACTTCCAAAATTAACACTTATCGCCATATACAGCAACAGACCCAATATAAAATACTCCGTAAAATGCGCTGTCTTTCTGACTATAAACGATATGCCCTGTGAAAAATTCATGCGCTCCATGTCTGACATATCAAGCCCAAGTGCCCTGTCAACCGCGGAGGCGACAAAGTATGACACCCTGCCGCTCTGTAACGACGAACTGTCGCCGTTATTTGCCGAAAACCAAAATATAACCGCCATCCACAATAACACCGGAATAAAATACAGCAATTTAATTTTTTTCACATGCATGGCGTACTCTCCTCAAACATTATCATCTGCTATTTTGTCTCCGGCTCTGCATCAGTATATATGTACTTATACAGTTTCTTCATATAATAGCTGAAATCTATGGCGACAACGTCATCGCCGTCTATTGTCATATACTTAAAATCATCGTCAGGAATATGCCATGATACAATCTCATACTGTGATATCTCCGGGAGCATCGCTATAAGCCCCATACACTCGTCTGTAGTGAGATTTGTTGTAATCTGTGGAATAATGCTGTCGAGAAGCTTTACAAGTGTCGCCACATCCATGGTCTTAACCTTGTCAAATATGTTCTGCACAACTCTTCTCTGTCTGTCGGTTCTGGTAAAGTCACCGTTTCCCACATATCTGAAACGTGAGTACGCAAGTGCCTGTTTGCCGTTAAGGTGCTGATATGAACCATCCGCATAATCTACATAGTCGGAATGCTCGCGCTCAGGCGGCTCCACGAGCAGATTGCTGGCATGAATGTACTGGTTAAACCAATAAAGCTCATCCTCATAAACCTGAACATCAAGTCCGCCTAGAATATCAATCGCATCGATAAATGATATAAAATCAACTGCGACATATCTGTCGACATCCACACTGTAATTGTATTTCAAAGTTTCGAACAGAAGTTCTATTCCACCGTAAGCATAAGCCGCATTCAACTTGTGAAACTCATTCTTTATAGGTATCTTGACATAAGTGTCTCGAAGAAATGAAGTCGCCACAATTCTCTTAGTCTCCTTGTTGATGGATACAAGTATCATTGTGTCTGAACGTCCAACCGTCTCCTCCGGGCGCATATCCGAGCCAACCAAAAGAATATTGTAAACATCCGAAACAAGCTGCTCATCCGTCTCCTCGGTATTCTCCGCCTGACTCTCAACATCATTCTTGTACGACTCTACCTCCTTTATGTCGGTATCAGTGCTCGCCTGCGTCGATGTAGGATTTAACACATCCTCAAGAAATGACGGTGTCTCATCAAGTATCGTGAAATCCTCCGTCGTAGGAACATAGTTTCTCTTATTAATGTAGTGTAAAAGGATAAGGTAACAGCTAAGTCCAAACACCGCTATGGCAGCCACCACACAGCCCGAAACAATACCTATAATCTTCCCCACCGATTTCTTCTTTTTCATTCTTTTCTTCCTTTAATCCTTCCGTTTCTTTTCAAGTCCCCTCATGTATTTTTATTGCATGGCAAAAGAGTGATTACATGCGCTGTAATCACTCCATTAATCAGCCTATTATTCTGTTGCAAATATAATATCCTGAAGCTTCTGATTTGTGGTGTCATAATCAGGAAGCAGGTTTCCATTCACAGACTCATACATTCCATCAAATGGAACTCTGTACTGCTCAATATCATATCCTAAATATGTCACGGCATCCGCAACCATTCCAAGGATTTCACTCTCCGACATGTTGGTGTAAACCTTTGGCAGAATAGTGTTGGCAAGGTCATTGAGCTGTGCTACGCTCATCTTCTTAGCCTTTATAATAATCTGCTCGATAACCGCTCTCTGTCTGCTTGTTCTGTTAAAATCTGAACCGGTTGTCTGTCTCTCTCTTGAATATCCGACTGCCTGCACACCATTTAACAAAAGGTCTCCGCCACCGCTAAGTACATTTGCTGTCTCCCAGTTGGTTATACCGCGGTCAAAATCCATATCGCGGATATAGTTGTTGGCTGCCTCCGCCTCTGCATCCGTGAGCGTCATAGGAATACCGCCAAGGATATCAATGATATCAATAAGACTATAAAAATCAACCAAAATATAATCGTCAACCTTTACCTTGAAGTTACCTTCAATTATATCAAGAAGGAACTCAGGACCCCCCACCGCATTGGCTCTGTTAATCTTATCGTATCCGTCCTTGAGGCTTGGATACTTCGTCTTGAGCGCATCAGAGTACTGTATATATGCCGCTGTATCTCTCATGATTGATGTGAGATATACCTTCTTGGTCTTTGAGTTGAACGACACGAGAATAATCGCATCTGAGTTTCCCGGATTGTAAAGTATGTTCTCAAAATGTCTGTTATCCACACCTATAAGCACAATATTCTTTACATAATCCTTCTCAATACCCTCTCCATCGCCAAAGTTCTCGGCACCTGAGCTGTTAATCTCGTCTGACATTGTCGTGTTGGAAATCACGTTTCCGTCATCGTCGGTCTGTACTTCATTTGTGTCAATTGTTACATTCCAGTCATCCGGGTCTACCGTATTAATCTTTCCTATGTAACTTTTAATTACAAGGTACGCACACAGGGCAATAATAAGAATTACCCCAAGGATTGCACAAGTCACTATAATTGCAATATTCTTTTTGTTCGTCTTTCTTTTCTTCGTAGCCATCTTACCCTTATTTTCCTCTCTTTTTTATCTTGAACCGTCCTTCTTAAACACAACAAGAATGGTTTTTAACAGTATCTTAATGTCCAAAGCGATTGACCAGTTGTCTATATATTCCAAATCCAGCTTGACAACCTCCTCAAAGTCTTCAATATTACTTCTGCCGCTTACCTGCCACAGTCCGGTGATACCCGGCTTAATACTGAGCCTGCGCTTGTGATATCCTGCATATTGCATGAACTCATCAACCGTAGGCGGTCTTGTTCCGACCAGACTCATATCGCCCTTCAGCACATTAAAAAACTGCGGAAGTTCATCTATACTTGTAGCTCGTATGAACTTACCTACCTTGGTAATACGCGGGTCATCCGTCATCTTGAACATGAGACCCTTCATCTCGTTCTGCTCCATAAGCGCTTTCTTGCGCTCCTCGGCATCCTTGTACATAGAGCGGAACTTATACATATAGAAATATCTTCCATTCTTACCAACTCTCTTCTGTTTAAAGAAAAGAGGTCCGGGTGACTCGATAAGTATTGCAGGCGCAACAAAAATAGTGACAACTGCGGTAATCATAAGCCCGACTATCGCTCCGACAATATCTATCGCCCTCTTAACCAACATCTTGCTTTCTTCAAATGTCTTGGCACAGAAAGATATAACCGGAAACGACCCATACATTGTTACCTGCTTGTCAAAACCCTCAAAATTCTCAAGCACATTGATATTGAGGTAAACCGTCGTTCCCATCCTCTCAAATTCCATTATGAAATCCTTGAGCGAGTCTCCTGTGACATACGATACATTGATGTATACCTCATCAACAACATTGACCTTTGCGTACTCCAACGCATCCTCATACGTCGCCACAACCTGGACACCGGATATCTCCTTCCCGCGCAAATCATCATCAATAATCGCAACGCCCTTTAGCCGTCTTGCGAACTGGTCATCGCTGTTTCTCAATTGTCTGATTACGCTCTCCGCTCTGTCCGTCGTCGTCACAAGATATACATGTGTAACATTTCTCTTCTTGTCAAACCACCATCTCAAATACCATTTATACAGGCAGTGGCTCGCATACATAATCACAACATTCATGCCAAGCGCGCCGAACAGTCCTCGTCTCGCCATAGATGCCGTAGCCCTGCTTCCAAAGAGAAGGAGCAGAATAACCATGGCAAAGAGAAGGTTCATCTTAATCACATAGAACAGTTCCTCAAGATATCCCCTTTTCTGAAAATCCTGATTCTGGTTAAAAAATATAAACACTATCGAGTAAGCTAAGAAAATAGGCCCCAATAAATCTAAGATGACCTCATAGCTCATGTATATTTGTTTATCAAAAAAATGCAGATTAAGGAAATCAATACTGAAAAAGCATATCAAGAGACTGACTAAATCAATCACAAGCAACACCATACTGATTCCGCTATGCTTATTACGATTCATATATCCTACGACCCGTCCATAATATATTAGTACATTGTTTTTCTATTCTACAACATTTTTCTAAATACTTCAATGGCAAATTTCTCAAAAACGGAAAATGCACCAAATATATGAAGCAAAAGCATCTGAATTCCGTTTGCATTATTGTATTCTTTCTGATAATAATACTTTGATTTGAGTACAGCCTTCCATATGCGGATATTCTTCATTGAGTGCCTTATAGACACGGAATGATTGTGCAAATACGTCTCCCCAGTCAACAGTCCCGACTTGTATCCAGCCTTTTTAAGTTTCTTTGCAAGAATAAGTTCCTCGTAGTACAAAAAGATATTCTCATCAAGCCCGCCTATCTGCTCAAACACCTCGGAAGTTATCGCAAAGAAAGACCCCTGCACCACCTCAACGTCCATAACCGGAACAGTGTAGTCGACCTCATATCTTCTCTCTTCATACACTAATCGTCTTACCGTGAGAAAACAATCTCCCAAATCATGTGCATACGAATAAAGTGTTCTGTACGGTGCCGGGTCAACCTTCCCATCGGGTCTCATCATAACACCCGTAAGCACCCCGTACTCTTTTGAAACCTCAAACTGACTGACTATGGATTTTATAAGACTCTCCTCAAAAAGCACATCCGGGTTGGCAATAAATATAATCTGCGCATTAAACTCCCTTATCAGATATCTTGCACCAAAATTATTTCCGTATGAATATCCTCCGTTTTTACCGGATGAAATCACTGAAACCTTATTATTTCCAGAATATCTCCTGCTCAATCGCTGCATGGAGTCATCCGTCGAGCAGTTATCAACCACCACAATATGTCCCAATGATTTATAGTCAACTATGCTGTCTACAAGCGTTTGCGTGGATGCCGCATCATTATAATTAAGTATAACTATCCCTGTGTTCATACCAACCACCATTCTACCATTTTAGGTGTTCTTTTCACATTACTCAACAAGATATCCCAACGTCTCTCTTGCACATTTCTCCCACGAAAACTTATCGCGCTGTTTTTTATCGTTGTACGCTATAGCTGTCTTTTCCTCATCCGACAACATAGAGCACTTCCCTAACAGTGCTGCAAGTCCGTCCGCATCCCTAGGCTCTTTTATATACATAACCGCGTCCTGTCCAACCTCCGGCAAAGATGAGACATTCGTTGTGATTATCGGAAGCCCGTAATTCATCGCCTCAAGAAGCGGAATACCAAAGCCCTCATACAATGAAGGATACACAAAGCCCTGCGCCCCCTCGAAAAGGCACTGTTTTTCCTTCTGCGAGATAAAACCTGTCATTATAATATTTTCCTTATAGGTACTGTTGTCTATAAGAGACAGCACTCCTTCATATTTCCATCCAAGACCGCCTGCAAGAACCATGTAGTACGGCTCACCCTTGTCTTTTCTTCCATCCATAAATTTGTTAAAGCCTGCAATAATAGTCTCAACATTTTTTCTCGGCTCAATCGTGCTGACATATAAAAAATATTTGCCATTAATCTTAAACTTATTCTTCACCTGCAAAATCTCATCTTCGCCGGCTCTCTCAGGTCTTTCCGTCCCGGCAAGATAAGTGCATGCAATCCTCGACGATTCTATGCCGAATATGTCAATGATATCATACTTTGTCGCCTCGGAGATGGCAAGTATCCTGTCAGCCTTCTTACATGAACCCTTCACAAAAAATTTCTGAATTATGGTGTTGTAGCGGCTTCCTATATTCTTTATGCGAAACTGCGCCAAATCACATATTGTTAGGACATAGCGCACATTCTTATTCTTCCCCCACGGCAGTACATGCTGTGTTCCCCAAAAGACATCTATTCCGTAATGCTTTATGAGTGCCCCTCCGCGGTACGAAAGCCAAAGTGTACCCACCGGGAAACTCTCGACAACCACATGCCAGTTCTCTCCAAGCTCAAAGTCCAGAACAATATCCTTGTTTGAGAAAAGATAATATTCATTGTCCTTATCCACATCATTCAAATACTTGACAATATTATATACATATGTGCCTATCCCGGCTCTCTGCTTTTTGAGTGGTCTGGCATCTATCCCGATTTTCATTTTTTATTTTCCTCCATAAAAAGGCTCATCTTATATCCAAGGGCAAGCACCATCCACAGATTTATTGCGGTTGGCGGCAGCCACAGTGCACCCTCAACAAATGCAATTATTATATAGACCACAACGCCATGGCATATTCCCTTTAATACCTTAGACTCCTTAACATGCTTTCCTATGTATTTCACCAAAATATATATTATAGGTCCCAAAAAGGCTATAAGTCCTGTAACGCCTCCAATCATGAGTATACAAAAATATGCCATCTCATAGCTGCTTCCCCAGTAAGAAGTAAGCCCATAAGGCCCTGTAATTATCCATTCCGTCTTAATTATAAAATAATTGATAAGCTCGTTCATCGATTGTGAACGCCCGGACAAATCATTGATATTCTTAAACGTAAATGAGTCCTGAAATCTCTCCATAATCTGTGGAAACATTCCAAGAAATATAGCCGCAACCACCGGGATTACAGCTATCACAAGACATGCAAACTGCACCTTGCGCCCATCCGCCCATTTTCTGTTTACAATCACAACACCCTTTATAAAAAGATATATTATAATTCCCACCCAGCAGGTCTTAGAACCTGTGAGTATACAGAACAGAACAAACACAAGCATATATATATTGCGCCATGTCTTGTTCTTAATGCTCTCATATATCATCGGGCAGAACAGCAGGATATTTACTCCGAGAAGATTTCCGTTCTGGTAAGTGGACACCGTCTTTGAGTATGTCACACCCTCCTGCACTCCGTTGTATTTCTCCGCGTACCAGTTGGTGCTTGAGATATAATCGGTATAGTTTACCGTAAGTCCCGGAATTGAAAATTTCTCTATTCCAAATGCCGCCTGTAAGAAACCGAAGATAAATACAATCACCGTCCCCCACAAAAGCATGCGTATTATCTTGTCAATCTGCTCCTGACTTGTTATAAAATAGTTTATCACAATGAACGTAAAAGGATAGATGACAAGCGGCACAAAAAATCCAACCCAGTCAGACAGACCAACTCTTCCGCCAACCATTGTGAGCATAAACCTTATAAGCCAGTAAATGCAGCCCAGAATGACAAGCCTCTCTGCCGCCGAAAAGACAAAGCATCTTCTCCAAAGCACATAGAAAAACCACATCATTATTGTGAGCATCAAAAACACATTTCCGACTGTGAGCGGTATGCCTCCAAGCTTGATACCGGCTTTCGGAAATGTGACATTTATAAAAATCATTATAAAGGTAAGCGCACAGCTCACCTTATAAAATATAGACTTTTCATACAATATATTCCCAGCCCTGCGCTGAAAATCTTTACTTTTTTCTATCATTTTTAATTAACCCTTTATTTTTTTAAGCGTTCAAATGCGGCCTTTGTCCTGTCCACTATTTTATCCGGTGTGAACATTGCCGCGCGCTTATATCCCCTCTCAATCAAAGCATCCGCCAATGTATCATCATAGAGCACCTTCTCCATAGCGTCCCCTATCTGCTTTTCTTCATAAGGGTCAAACATGTATGCCGCATCCCCAACCACCTCCGGCAATGAGGAATTGTTCGAGCAGACCACAGGTGTGCCGCACGCCATAGCCTCAAGCGGCGGAATACCAAATCCCTCGTACAGCGACGGGAACACAAACAAATCGGCAAGATTGTAGAAATCTACCAACTCATTATCCACAATGATACCCGTCCTTACCACGCTGTCCTCTATGCCAAGCGATTTAATCCGCGGTGTCAAGTCCTCACTGTCAAATGCCTTTCCGACAAGCACAAGACATGTATTCTCCCTGCCGCTCATCTTAGAGTAAGCCTCCAACAGCCTCGGCAGGTTCTTGTGCGGCTTGAGATTTCCGACATACATTATAACCTTCTTGTTCTTAGGAAGATTATACTTGTCTATGAGATACTCAACCTCTCTTCTGTCGCGGTGTGTAAACTTAGCATCAACCGCATTGTATACAACCACAATCTTATCTTCGCGCACCTTGTAAAAGCGAAGAATATCTTTCTTGGAATTTTCCGACACGGTAAAAACGACATCCGCCTTGTGTACCGCATATCCTATAAGAAATTTTGCATATAGATACGCGAACTTGTTAGGCAAAAACTGCGGGAGCACAAGATGTATCATATCATGTACCGTAACAGCAAGCTTTCCTCTGTAAAACACAGGGACATTGTAATGTGGGACGTGAAGCAAATCTGCTCTGCTTTTCTTTAACTCCTTAAAAGGGAAATGAAGCTGCTCACCTGCGCCGTATATCTTGTCACTGTAATTGATGACCTTAACGCTCTTATCATATTTTAGTATATCCTTTTCGTCCCCAAGAGCGATATCATATATTCCATGTCCCATAAGTGTCTTAATATAAGTTCCTATACCTGACATCTGAATCATGCGGGCATCAATCGCAATTCTCATAATTAATCGTCTACTCCATTTCTCTCGTTATACTTTTCTTCGACAAACGCCTTAATACGCGCCTTAAACACTTCCTCGTCAAATTTCTCAGCATGTTCCCTGAGCTTATGCTTGTCAAACTTCATGGTCTCAAAACGCTTTAGCGCGTCTATAAGCGACTCTGTTGTCTGCTCCTTAAAAAATGTTCCCGTGACACCCTCGACAACCGTCTCAAGCGCGCCGCCCTTGCCGTAGGCAATCACAGGTCTTCCGCTCGCCATAGCCTCAAGCGGTGTTATTCCAAAGTCCTCCTCGCCAGGAAACAAAAATGCCCTGCATCCGGCATAAAGCTCTTTTACATGGGCATCATCAACACGCCCTAACAGCTCCACCGTAGGTCCAGCCATAGCTTTGAGTCTCTTGTAATCCGGACCGTCGCCCACAACTTTTAACTTTAGCCCAAGCTTGTTGCAGGCATCGATGGCTATATCAACTCTCTTGTACTCCTGAAAACGCGACACTACAAGGAAATAATCGCCATCGTTCTCCGATATCTGAAAGAGCTTACAGCGGACAGGAGGCGGAATTACTATAGCTTCCCTTCTGTAATGCTTTCTGATACGCTTTGCCACATTCTCGGAGTTGGCTATAAAATAGTCGACCCTCGCAGCGCTCGCATAATCCCAGACACGAATCCAAGTCAGAAAATAGCTCAAAATCTTCTGGACAAACTTGCCCTTGCCCGACATCTTGCCCGCATATTCATAGGAAAATTCCCACGCATATCTCATAGGAGAATGGCAGTAGCATATATGGATTGCGTCCGGATGTGTAATCACACCTTTTGCGACACTTGAACTGCTGCTAAGTACCATATCATAGCCTGTGAGGTCAAACGACTCTATAGCTGTTGGCATAAACGGAAACAGCTTTCTATGATTTGTACATTCCTTTTTCTTCTGGAGATGTGAAGTTATAATATTGGCACTTTTAAGCGGCTCCTCCATCTTACTGTGATTACAAATCAACGTGTATACAGGGGCATCGGGATAAAGCTCAACAAAATCCGATAAAACTCTCTCCGCGCCGCCCATTGTCGGCAGCCAGTCATGCACTAACGCAATCTTCATTATATTCCACCTCAGTAATAATTATTTGCAAAGTATATATCCTAAAATTTTTCCATTCACGGTGTTGACTCTCGCAAGCGCAGTCTTAATTGTGTGTATCTCATCAAATCCACCATTTACCATGATAATCAATCCCTGCGCATCCGCAATATCCCTCGATGTCTCAGGGCACACCTCGATACCATCGACGCATGCAAACTTTACCTTGTCTGTAGTTGCCGCCTGTGCAATTCTCTCCATAACATCGGCATTTTTCTGCTTTCCAACTGTCGTGATAAGGACATTGTTCACGCCCTCCTTCTCACACATAGCCCCGATTGAAACCGCAGTCACATCCTCGGAAAGCTTCTCATTCTTCTTAAACTCACCTAAAAATATGCCCGCACCGTCAAAAAATCTCTCGAGTTCTTCCCTTGTTCTCACCTTTCTGTCACAGATTGCAATTACAAAAATTATAAACAGACCGATGATAAATCCGACAGCACCCTTTATGATTGTTGACATCTTAAAAAGGTTCGCAAACTGGAAATCATACTTCTTTATCTGACCTAAGAGTATCGCATTGTACTCAGCGTACTCCGCTCTAGTGGCATTTACCGATGCCTCATCCGGCTGGATATATGTGTAGAAGCCATTTATCTGGACTCTGAGTGTAACTGTAGGCTCAGATACAACCTCACAGGTGATATATGGATATAAGCGGCTCATCTCCTTAGCGAGATACTCCGCTGCCACCTTCACACCGAGACGTACTCTCTCAACTCCGCCAAGACCTACATATGAAATTCTCATCATCTTGTCATTCTGTCCTGCCACCTGAAAGGCATCGTACTCGCTGTCTCCTGGTGTTCTTGGACTGGTAATAAGCTCTGAATATCCTGCCGCCGTAATCGCCTCATTGACTGCACTGAAAAAATCCTGCGACGATACAATGCTTGACGCATAGTTTACAGCGTTGGCATTGATTGTCTGGTACATCGAATAATCCGGTGTATCGTCGATACCGATGCTCTTATAGTATTCCTCAATATTCACATTGTAGGAGATGTCAACAAAACCGCTGTGAACTCTGTCAGCCTCGTTGTCAGCTATAATGACAGGTGACTTCTCAATGGTGCTCTCATCATTCTGTGCCTCGCTGTACTTGAGCGAGCTGTTGTATGTAGCCGCACCGTACACGAGCATAACCGCCATAATGGCAACCGCAATCCACCAGAACTTCTTAAAATTGTCCCAAAGACGGTCAAAGCTAACAAATACCATGTCTTCTTTTTTATTGTTTTCCATACAAAATCTCCTTATTTATTATCTTACTCTCAATGCGTTCCTGCATACGCAATCCGCATATCCAAATTATTATAACATATTCCAATCTATTTTCCAATAAAAATCTTAATATACGGTGTAACCGAACGCACACACGCCGTCACGACACCGAAATTCTTATACAGATAATGGAACCAGTCCTTAAACGGAAGCCCCTTAAAAGACTCCTTGAGCTTTATCCTTTTTCGTATTCCAAGAGACGTGTCCTGCCAGCTTCCTTCTATCGGATTGTCATTGCACACTCCGACATACTCAGGCATGACATATATTTTTTTATCCAGACGGCTTATCCTCAAACCAAGGTCAAAGTCCCCCATGCTGTGCTTATAGTACGGGTCAACATTTTTAACTGTTTTCATAATGTCCATAGGTATAAGTGTACAGTTAGCATTGAATGTAGTGCATACCGTGTCCGGGCTGTCGGCTCCTATCATCTTATAACCTATCCCTTTGCTGTTATAGAGGATACCTCCATACGAAAATTCTCCCTTGTCGGAGCATGTCGCCCCTACAATCACACTGCCATTTTTATCGGAGCGCTTGGCATAATCGACCAGCCTGTCCGTTATTCCGGGTGCAAAATCGACATCATCGTTCACAAGCAGCATATAGTCATACTCGGCAGCATTTTTCATGCCCTCATCAATACCCATGTGCATCCCGCCGTTCCAGAACAGTGTAGGCTCGGCATTTACAAGCTGCACATCCTTATAATTCTTATTTGCTATCTCCTCAGCAGTCCCGTCAGTGCTTCCCGCATCGACAACTATATAGTGATATGAATGTTTCTCATTCCCGTCGTGCAGTCCTGCAAGAGCGTTGAGCGTCTTATCCTTCCTGTTGTGACAAGTCATAACTACAACTATTTTTGACATGTCTGCCTCCTCTTAATCAGTTTTGCAAACGGAACTTCAACCAGATGATGCAGCAGTGCCGTCATAACCGCCGTAGCCGACAACACTATCACAAGAAACGGCGCATATCCGAGGTACATGACATGCTCGCTGAAATACTCCGTAAGCTCTATAATCGGCATATGTACAAGATACACCGTGAAGCTGTACTTCGACAAAAACGAGAACAGCCCTCCAAGCCACTGTGTCCTGCCGCCATATGAGAAATCCTTCATAGAGAGTATGAACGCAGCTGTGAGAAGCGACCATATAATTCTGTTAAAGGTGTCCTCCCTCGCCGCGAGAAAGCACGCAAGCGCCGCGATGACAATCCTCATATAATTCTTGTCTTTTCCCTCCCTCACCGCGTACCATGCCACGGTTCCAAACGCGAAGGATATGAGATTAAAGACCGCACAATCGCCAGCCGTCTCAGCAGCCCACGGCACATTGTTGGCATTTAAAAATACAGTGTACACAGCTTTATAGCCATAGGCAAACACGACAACCGCAGCCAAAAATACAAGTGAAGCCCTATAATTTTTGACATATTTTCTTATAGCCGGAGCGAGAAGATAATAGAGCATAAAACAGCTCATAGTCCACAAGCCCCAGAGGTCATTCCAGTAATAGTACTCCCTTGAAGGCAGCACTCCGTTTAAAAACAGAAAATATCTCAGCCAACCTATGCCAAGCATATCATCCTTAGGCACCTGTCCAAGTATCAAGTCCCACACTATAATCGCAAAGATAATTATTGCATAATAAGCCGGAATAATTCTTGACACTCTCTTTATAAAATATTCTTTAAGCGAGCTGCTGCTCTCAACCGACTGCATAATGAGGTAGCCGCTGATGACAAAGAATATGCACACGCCAAAATTAAAGTGCCGGAACAGATTGAAAACAAACTGGGGCTTTGGAAGATTTCTGAACCCGGCAAAATGTATCATAAATACCATCGCCGCTGCAAGCACTCTCAGCATGTCAAATACAGGTCTGTTTATTGTGTTTTTCATAGTGCCTATGCTCTGCTTATCAGCCATTTCTCTTTTCTTCCTCCCCGTCAGCCTTTACCTCCCAGTAGCAGGCATTTTCAACCTTCTCCGCTCCGCTCGGTATCTCGCTCTTGTCAGGATATACCCAGGTTTCGTTGTACATAAGATGTGTGTCGGACTCGTCCCAGCGTCTTCCCTTTATGCCAAAAAGTATCTGCAGCACACCGCCAAGATGTACCGCCTGCTTCCCCATCTTCTTTATATGTGCCGCAAGCGGAAAGCCGTAAGCCCCACATCCGATTAACGCCACGTCAAAATCAATCTTGTCGCACTCATCACACATATACTCAAGCGCATCAAACCAGGTTTCAAATCTGTCATCCGTCGCACTTCCGCTCGTCTGAACCGCCTTCAATGTCTTCAACTCAAAATCCGGCAAAAGCCCGGGATTTTCAAACAGCTTGTCCCTCTTCTCATACTGCTTTCTTATCGTGTCCTCAAACGGATGTATCACGAGAACCTTCTTGCCCTCAAGCGCCTCGCTCCACGGCGAGCTCATCGTGTTCCACGGCTCAAGCGCCATAAGCGGGCTGACACTTTTTATGCTTTTACAATATTTTTTTATATAATACTCCTCATAATTTACAAGCCAGCAGCCAAGCATATCCACCTCGCTGCATGCGTCCTTCATCAGCTCGTTAAACCTATAGAGGAGCTTGGCATCCTTTGGAAAAAATCCCGCGCTCTTGTCAAGGAAGTCTATCGCCCTTTCCATCTTTTCCGCATCGTCAAACTCCGCACTCTGCATGGCGAACACCTCAAAGCCGCCAAACCTTCCAGCCATGAACGGTCTGCCACTTAGTATCTCTTCCTTTATGAGATTGTTCATGTCCGACGGCTTCACAATCCCCACTCCCGCATATTTCCTTATTAACCTGCAACTAAAAATATCAAAGTGAAGCTTATTGTACAAAACGCCCTTTGCGCCGTAATACAGCCTTTCAAATTGACTTGCCATATCCTACCCTCTGTCTTTAATTAATCTTTTTAGCTTGAAAACCCATAGAAAATATACCGCAACGACATACTTATATTTTCCCGAAACATACTCATTTTTCATAATCGCGCCAAGCTTACCCTTTAGCTCGCCCTTTAAACTGCGCATTATATTTTTGTAATCATCATATCTGTAATACTCGCACTGTAAATAGCCCGAAAGCAGTGAGTCATAGTAATTGGCCATAATCTTCTCTGCCTCTTTTTCCAGCCCATTATCAGCGTAAATTGAAGCCATTTCCTTCCACATATCAATGAGACTTAACTTCTTTATCGAGCGCGCCTGCGCCATCGCGCTGTCAGGGTTGTCCTTGCGGTAAAAGTAAAGTTTCCTGTCAATCACGACAGCACTTCCTGCCTTTGAAAAATAGTCTGCGTTAACAAGCAAGTCCTCACCGTAAAAAATGTCTCTCCGCACTTTATAAGTCCGCCTCATAAGCTCCGTGTCAAAAAGCTTTGCCCACAGCGCCCAGCCAAATGAAGCCTCCCTGTTCTCAAGAAGTGCCTTTAACATGTCTTTGCCGGCGTATCGGCTTATTTTAGGTATATTTCTTCCCGCCTCGTCCTGTGCTATAACCGCGTCCGTCTTCTCATCATCCATGACTTTCATAAGACATTCCACGGCATCGGGCTCAAGCCTGTCATCGCTGTCCAAGAACATTACCCTGCTGCCGTGCACACTCTCAAGCCCCGTCGCCCTTGCCGAGGAGACCCCGGCATTCTCAGTTGATATAAGAACAGCCTTATCATATTTATAACTCTTGCAAAAGTCAACAGTCTCCCTGTTCGTACTCCCGTCATTAACTATAATAAGCTCAATATTTTCATAGGTCTGCGCCTCGACGGATGAAAAACACTCGCCAAGATACTCAGCCGATGTGTTGTACACCGGGACTATTATGCTGACCATGCCATCAATCAAATGACTCATTGCTCTTAGTCACCCTGCCTTCTTTTACCTCGTACACAACATCACAATTCTTGATTGTGGAAAGTCTGTGTGCGATTATTATGAGCGTCATTTTACCGTGAAGACTGTCGATAGCCTCCATGACCGCTCTCTCCGTCCCAGTGTCGAGCGCCGATGTTGCCTCATCGAGCACAAGTATCTCCGGCTCCTTGTAGAGCGCTCTTGCGATACCTATACGCTGTCTCTGACCTCCGGACAGGCGCACACCCATCTCACCTATAACAGTGTCAAGACCTTCATCCATCTCTTTTACAACGCTCTCAAGCTGTGCCTCCCTTATGACGCGCCATACTTTCTCGTCGTCTATCTCACTCTCCGGCACACCGAAAGCTATATTCCTTCTGAGTGACTCATCCATAAGATAGATGTTCTGCGGAATATATCCCACTTTTTTGTGCCATGCGTCCATGCAGTCGGCAATATTGCTTCCATCAACCTTCACACAGCCTTTCTGCGGCTTTAGCACACCAAGCATAATATCGACCATCGTAGTCTTGCCCGCACCGGACGGCCCAATAAAAGCTACAGACGTATTCTTATCAATCTTAAAGGATGCGTCGTTTATCACGTTGTCAACACCCTCCTCGTATGTAAATGAAAGGTTCTCGACTGAAATCTCCTTGTCAAACGTGATATCGCTCACTGTATTCTCCTCGGATTTGCGCTTGGATATCGCAATCATTCTCTGTCTCTCAGTGTAAACCGACTCGACAAACGCCCTGCTATACAAAAGTGTACTTATATAAGCACTTATTTTGTTCACGGAAGGCAGAAGTCTCATCGCACCCATCGCAAACACGCCGAGCGTCGTCGCGAACTCTACGCTTATATCACCCATACATGCCTTTATGATGACAATTATCATAAGTGAGCCGATACATGCCGCCTCCATGACAGGCTTTGGAATTGAGTTGAGAAGCGCGTTGTCCTTCTGGTTCTTTGCGAGGTCATAGTTTATCGAGTCGAACTCATCGCCGAAGAACTTCTCCCTGTTGGCTATCTTGATTT
>JBNMKO010000072.1:0-17236 GCA_050874385.1 Eubacteriales bacterium | reverse complement strand
GGTCCTCCGTTGGTGTAATCCTTGAGGATATCAAATCTCTCCTCGGTCTTTGAGCCGAAGTTGCCCGTCGGCAGCACACCATCTATACATCCGGCGTTCATGCTCTCGCGGTAAGGCCCATCGGAAGTTATAAACGGAACTGTAATTCCATGCTCCACCATAATATCCTTCATCGCCTCAAGATAAGATGAGTCAGTGGCAAAATAACCATATTCATTCTCAATCTGCATCATTATCACAGGTCCGCCATTGTCAATAAGGAGCGGTACAAGCATAGGCAGCAGCACGTCATAATACTCCCTTATATGCTTCATGTACGGCGGATAATTCACCCTAAGCCTCATCCCGTCCTCAGCCAAAAGCCACGCCGGAAGTCCGCCAAACTCCCATTCGGCGCATATGTACGGCGACGGTCTTAATATAACGTACAGCCCAAGCTTCTGTGCTAGCTTTACAAATCCAACCACATTCTTAATTCCGTCGAACTCAAAGCATCCCTTTTTTGGCTCATGCACATTCCATGGAATGTATGTCTCCACCGTATTGCACCCCATCGCAAGAAGCTTCTCAAGCCTGTCCTGCCAGTACTCGGGAACCGTCCTGAAATAGTGAATTGAACCCGATATCACCTTGAACGGCTCTCCGTCAAGATAAAACCTATCCTTTATCTCAAATCTGCTCATATAACCCTCCAAACAGTTATTATTTTTTCAACTGCATATTTTCTCGGCTATGATAGACTATATCAATTAATGCACTTCTTATAGAAAAATATTTTAGGACCTAAGAATTGCTATATGAAACAACTTATAAAATTACTATAGTCAAATTGGATATTTATATTTCAGAATATTGTCAAGCCGCACCCATATGCAGTCATCACCACAATATTATCATATATAATCTTATTGCTCAATACACAAAATTGTTTTCATTTGAAAAATTACACAAAAAATTTATCCATAACATAAAATTTTTATATTTTTTGTATGAAAGCGTTTACATTTTCTAAAAAAATTAGTATAATATAAACGTATTTGAGTGTTTACGAACTATCTAAATCATACATTTTTATATAAAGGAGAAAATACATGAAAACTTATATCTGCTTCCCGGGCGGAAAATTTAAGGTTCTCACAATGAGCTACGATGACGGAAAATTGGAAGACCGCAGACTTGTAGAAATATTCAACAAGCATGGCATAAAAGGAACATTCCACATCAATTCCGGCATGTTTGCACAGGATATAAGAATTAAACCGGAAGAATTTTCTGAACTCTATAAGGGACATGAGATTGCATGCCACACACTCACCCACCCTACCATAGCAAGATGTCCTCTCAGTGAGGTTATAAAGGAAATCGGCGACGACAGAGCCAACCTTGAGAAGATTACACACCACCCTGTTCAGGGACTTTCCTACCCTAACGGCTCATACTCCAAGGAGATTGAGGCACTTTTGCCGGGACTTGGAATCAAGTACTCGAGAATTGTCGGTGACTCCTATGACTTTTCGCTGCCTGACAACCTGTATGAATGGAAAGCCACATGCCACCACAACCACAGGCTGCTTGAAATGGGAGAACAGTTTGCGTCCCTCACCAAAAAGCAGTATCTCTATATGATGTATGTGTGGGGCCACAGCTACGAATTTGGGCGCGATGACAACTGGGAGGTCATGGAGAACTTCTGTAAAATGATTGGCGGGCGCGATGACATATGGTATGCGACTAACATAGAATACGTCAACTATATGGAGGCGGCAAAAAGACTTGTGTACGCCTACGACTCAAGCTTTGTGTACAATCCTAACGCGATTAGTGTGTGGATTTCTATCAACAATGACACTGTTGTTGAAATTCCGGGTGGAGAGCAAGTGGACTTGAGCATATACGCCTAACACTCATAAGCATAAGAAACAAGCCTTGTAAGTTTCTCATGCTTATCATCACGGCAGCCGCCAAGCTCTAATACAAACGCGGACTTTGGCTCATTGCCCATATAAATAAAATAAAGGACAGAGATTACACAATATCCCCATTGATATGCTCCATTCCAGGCAGACAAATGAACTAACAAAAACTTGTCACTTAAAACAAAGCATATCAAATGTAATCTCTGTCTTTTATTATTTATCGTCCATCAAGCCGACATCCAAACTGACTATTCTAAGCCGCTCTAGATTAAACCGCCAAATATCACACATTCATGTCGAAGTGCTGTCCGACCTTCTTTTCATCCTCAGTCATCACATTATCACTAAGCGTATCATAGTAGACATTATTAATCTTTTTGAGAAGTTCCTCAACGGATGATGCCGTCACAGTCACGGTATCACTCTTATCCGTCTCCTCAGTCTTGCCGTCCTTCAGCTTATCAGCCTTTTCTTTTTTACTTTCCTTCTTAGCTTCTGCCTTCTTATCCTCAGCTTTCTTCTCGGCATTCTTTGCAATTCTCTCCTTCTGCGCGGCAAGAGACTTGTCAACCACTGCAAAATATGAGGCTGTTCCGTCGTCGTTTACTCGTATTCCGTATGATTTCACGCTGCTGTTTCCCGAAAGACTGTCCTTAATCTGGTTGAGACTTGTCTCGGCATTCGATATTATGCTCTCATACTGTGAACGGTACTTCTCATCCTCAGCCATGCGCTCAACCTTGTCCTCATCTATCAAGACAACGGTCTTTGATGGATTGGCAAATGAAGCTGCTTTTGCCTCCGCCTGATTAACCATATCCTTGCTCACAAGGACGAAATCCATATTTCCGAATTTGGACTTCAACTGCTCATAGTACTTGGCAGCCTTCTCCGAAAGCTGTGGATTTCCAATGGTCTTTCCCGTAACCTTGCCAGTCTTATCAGTCTTTGAAGTCTTGTCATTTTTTGCAGTCTGCTCTGCTGCCAATGTTGAACTGTAATTAACCGCACCTGTGTTCATTAAAATCATCCTCCTCAAAATGTATATTTATCCATTCGTGTCTACCATATAAGCAGACCTGTCATTCAATATATATATCGGAAAATAAAAGTAAAACTTAATATGGACACACAAAAACCGGAGCGTTTTACCGCTCCGGTTCATATACAGTCAAGTATTCAACTGTCAATTCCTGTGAATTTCACCAAATTACTGTGGCTGCTTTCCGATGTAAGCAAGGATACCGCCATCTACATAGAGGATGTGTCCGTTAACTGCGTCAGATGCATCAGATGCAAGGAATACAGCAGGACCTGCAAGCTCCTCAGGCTTGAGCCATCTCTCAGCAGGTGTCTTAGCGATGATGAAGGAATCAAATGGATGTCTTGAACCATCAGCCTGTCTCTCACGAAGAGGAGCTGTCTGAGGTGTCTCGATATAACCAGGTCCGATACCGTTACACTGGATGTTGTACTTGCCGTACTCAGAACAGATGTTCTTTGTGAGCATCTTGAGACCACCCTTAGCTGCTGCATAAGCTGAAACAGTCTCACGGCCAAGCTCTGACATCATGGAGCAGATGTTTATAATCTTACCATGACCCTTCTTAATCATTGAAGGGATAACTGCCTTTGATACGATGAATGGAGCGTTGAGGTCAACATCGATAACCTGTCTGAACTCTGCTGCTGTCATATCGCACATAGGTATTCTCTTGATGATACCTGCATTGTTTACAAGGATATCGATAACGCCGACTTCCTCCTCAATCTTTGCAACAAGTGCATTAACCTGCTCCTCGTTGGTAACATCGCATACATAACCGTGAGCCTCGATACCGAGCTCCTTGTATGCTGCAAGACCCTTATCTACTAACTCCTGCTTAATATCGTTGAAGCAGATTGTTGCGCCTGCCTTAGCGTATGCGGAAGCGATTGCAAAACCGATACCATAAGAAGCACCTGTAACTAAAGCTACTTTGCCTTCAAGTGAAAAATTAACTGACATTTTTCATTCTCCTTTTTATGTAATATATATTAGCACATTGTGCCATGAAAATCCTTATTATCTAAGGTCTTTCATATCTACGTCATCCATATCGTCGAAATCCTGGTTTTCGCCTACCATGCCCCAGATAAATGTGTACGCATGTGTAGCTGAAGCCGAGTGGATTGACCAGCTTGGGGAGATAACTGCCTCCTCATTTCTCATAACGATATGTCTTGTCTCTGTCGGCTCACCCATATAGTGGAATACGACATCGTTCTCAGGAACCTCAAAATAGAGATAAACTTCCATTCTTCTGTCATGTGTATGGCATGGCATTGTGTTCCATACACTGCCCGGCTCAAGTGCGGTCATACCCATCTCAAGCTGACAGCTCTCAACCTGTCCCGGAAGAATGTACTTGCGGATTGTTCTGTGGTTGGCATTCTCAAGGCAGCCAAGCTCCTTCTTGTTCTCAGGAAGGATATCCTTCTCAGGATTGATAAATACTGTAGGGTATGTCTTGTGTGCCGGAGCACTGTTGAAATAAAACTTAGCCGGATTGAAAGCATCGGCGCTCTCGAAGATGATATCCTTCGTTCCCATACCGATATAAATTCCGTCCTTGTAGTCAAAATCATACTTCACACCGTCCAAGGTGATTGAACCCTTGCCGCCGATGTTGATAACGCCCATCTCTCTTCTCTCAAGGAAATAAGCCGCTCTAAGCTCGTCCCCTGCTGTAAGCTTGAGTGCCTTATCAGTAGGTGTGGCAGAGCCGACAATAATTCTGTCAATCTGGCTGTAGATTGTCTTAATCTCACCAGGTACGAACACATCCTGAATTAAGAAATCGTGTCTTAATCTGTCTGTATCATAATTCTTTACATCATTAGGATTAGCTCCCGGTCTGACTTCCATATTTAAGTCTCCTTTTCATATAAAATTCACTGATAATTATTGTATCACATTATAACTGTATAATCAATTAATGATAAATTATTCACAAAGTACCGTTCCAAGTGTCTCACCTATAGGGTCTCTTATAATCAAATCCGCCATGCTGTCGCTCGATGTAGCCGACTTATTGATGAGCACGATATGTCTGCCGGAAAAATATCTGATAAGCCCTGCTGCCGGGTACACTGTAAGGGAAGTTCCACCGATAATGAGCAAATCAGCCTTTCTTATATGGCTTATCGCCCCGTTTACTACATTGTCGTCAAGCCCCTCCTCGTATAGAACCACTTTCGGCTTTATAATGCCGTTGCACGCTCCGCCCGTCACATCTTTCACGGTGCATCTTGGTATTCCGGTGCTTCCTGTGATTGCATCGAGTGAATACTCTCTTCCGCACCTCATGCAGTAATTCTCCATTATTGTCCCGTGAAGCTCATATACTGCCTTGCTTCCCGCCGCCTGATGAAGCCCGTCTATATTCTGCGTGACAACAGCCTTTAACTTTCCCTGCTCCTCGAGCTTTGCGAGCGCATAGTGAGCCTTGTTGGGCTTTGCATCCTTGTAAATCATCTTATCTCTGTAAAAATCATAGAACTCCTCGGTATTTCTCATAAAAAAGCTATGGCTCAAAATGGTCTCCGGCGGATACTTATACCTCTGATTGTACAAACCGTCCGTACTGCGAAAATCAGGAATGTTGCTCTCGGTGGAGACACCCGCCCCACCGAAGAACACTATATAATTGCTCTCATCAATCCATTTTTTTAATGTGGTCTGCCCATCTGTCATGTCACACCTCCATGCCGCCAACAAATTCTTATTTTACATTGAACTCTATGACATGCTTTCTTCCAAGTGCCTTGATTGTAAGCTTTCCGCTTCCGCTCTTACCTGTAGTCTTTACATACGTTCCCGTAGCTCCGCCGATAAGCGATACCACAGAAGGCCCGATAAGCTCAACTGCGCCCTCCGTCTCAAACTCAACAGGAGCATTGCAGTAATACAGACGGTTTCCGTTCTCATCAACCGCCTCAATGCGAACCGATGCCGCATCGTAAGTTCCATCCTCGGAAAGAACCGTCTTGTCAACCTTTGTAAAAATATCGGTGGATGTCATAGGCTGCTTTTTGACAACCGCAATGACCTCGCCGTCCTTGACTGCCTCAAAGCGGTATGTAGTCGCAAGGTCGCCCCAGTTGCCGACGTATGTGTCATACATGCGGTTTATGTCCTTCAAATCAAGACCGGCTGTCTTCATTATGAAGCTTCTCTTAATTTTAAGAACTCTTGAAATATTGTCCGCTCCGCCTGCCTCGGCTATGGCAAACATAAGCTCCTTTAACACCTCAGCTGTCTCATGTGAAAGTCCCTCGTTTGTCTCGAGCAGATTTCCCACACGGTCATTTATAAGTATTGGCGGATATGCCATATTGGTAAAAGGTGAGTCCTCATGTGTGTACTCGCGTATCATCTGCTCATTCTTGTAAAGGCGCACACTGTCAGCGTTGGTAAACACATAGAAATCCCCAACCGTACATGACGGATGGTCTCCTATCTCCACTGAGGATGTGACATATAAAACATCATCCTTATCGCCCTGGCTCGCATACACATAGGCTGCTGCCTTTGGGTTGCGGAACATGTCCATAACGCCGTGATAGCATATTCTGTCACCGCTTCCGAAATCTCTGTGCGTGTTGTAATCGTTCATGCACCATCCAAAGCATCCCGCAATGTCGTCCTCGCCGAGCATATCATTTATAACCGTCGCATGTCTAACAGCGTGTGAAAGTCTGTGCTCCTCGTCGTCAAAGGACTTTGTCGGGTACATATGTCCGCCGTACTCTGATATAAGGTAAGGCTTCTCCATGTTAGGCGTTACGTCCGCCTTAGGAACAACACCCGGGTTATCTCCGACATGAGAGAAATCATTGTATGTGTACACATCCTCGAGCAGATGGCTCTTCTTAAAGCATCTGACACCGCCTGTAGCCCTTGAGCGGTCAAGTGAGTGTGCAATCTTGTTCGTCCTCTCATAGAACGCATCGTCATCGCCCGACTCATTTATGCGCACACCCCAGATTATAATTGAGGGATGGTTGCGGTACTGCTTAACCATCTCGGCAACGCTCTCACAGGCAATGCTCTTCCAGTTCTCATCGCCCACATACTGCCAGCCCGGAAGCTCGGTGAACACAAGAAGTCCCAGCTCATCGCACTTGTTTATAAAATGCTGTGACTGCGTATAATGCGAGGTTCTGACAGCATTTACACAGAGTTCGTTTTTGAGTATGACAGCGTCGTTCTCCTGAACAGACTTAGGCATTGCATAGCCAACATACGGGTAGCTCTGGTGTCTGTTAAGTCCGACAAGGCGAAGCTTTTTGCCGTTTAGGTAGAAGCCGTCCTTCTTAAACACGGCTGTCCTGAAGCCGAATTTTGTGCTGTTCTCGTCGATAACCTCACCATTTTTGAGAAGCTTACGGTGAGCGTGTACAATACCGGGGCATCGACAGACCACAGCTTGACACTGTCCACCTTTCTGTTAAGGTGCATAACATTTTTCTTTACAGGTGCTCCAAGTGAAAAAATCTCATTTCCATCGGCATCATTTAAATATGCCTCCGCCGTGTACTGTGCCTCCCCGCCAAAGTCATTCTTAAAATAGAAAGTAATCTCAGACTTCAAAATGGTCGGCTCAATATCCGTCACAACATATATATCCTCAACGTAATCCTCGGAACGGATATCGAGATATACCTCTCTGTATATTCCTCCGTATGTCATATAGTCGATAACCTTGCCAAACGGAGGAATGTTAAGGTTCTCCCTGCTGTCACATACCACAGCGAGGACATTGTCCCTGTCCTTAACAATGTAAGGGGTTATGTCCACCGTGAAAGCCGTATATCCGCCATAGTGTGTCTCACAGAGGATACCATTTACATATATATCAGCCTTATGTCCAACCGCCTCAAATGTCAGAAGTGCCTTCTTTCCCGTCATATCCTCTTCGATGGTAAATCTCTTGCGGTATATGGCTATCTTCTGGTAAATTCCCTCGTCAAAATAATTGTACGGTGTCTCGACTACCGTGTGCGGGAGACGCACATCCTCAAACTCGGCATCGTTAAATCCCGGCTGCTCCATCTCCTCCTTGTAATCAACACAAAATTTCCAATCGTCATTAAAATTAATTCGTGACATATAACACTCCAGTCCACCGCCACACAGCGGCACAAATAGTAATTAAAAATACTCTGATTAATTGTTCCCTATAATGGTCTTTATAAGCTTAGGTCTCTCAACAGGTGTCGGTGAATAGCTGTAAGCCTGCTCAAGCTCCGCAACGGCGGCGGCAAGCTTTTCATCGTCGTTGGCATAGAGTGTGGCAACCTTCTCACCCTTATCCACCTTGTCGCCAACCTTCTTGTTTATGAGGATTCCAACGGACAGGTCGATGTCACTCTCCTTTGTCTCCCTGCCTCCGCCGAGCTTCATCGCGCTTATTCCTACTCTGTCGGACTCAATATGTGACACATAGCCGTCCGCAGGTGCATAGATTTCCTTGACAATCGATGCCTGCGGAAGAAGGTCTGTGTTGTACACAGGCGCGCTGTCGCCTCCCTGAGCCTCGACAATCTCAGCAAACTTTTTAAGTGCAGAACCGTCATTTAACTTTTCAAGAAGAAGTGTTCTAGCCTCCTCAACGCTTGAAGCCTTGCCTGTGCCGACTGCCATAAGCGAACCTATTGTAAGGCAAAGCTCAAGCAAATCTGCCGGGCCATGCCCATTGAGCGTATCGATGGCTTCCTTCACCTCAATGGCATTGCCGACGGCATATCCTAGAGGCTCATCCATGTCCGAGATGACCGCAAGTGTTCTGCGGCCAACATTGTTTCCAATCTTTACCATCTCCTCGGCAAGCTTGACAGAGTCCTCCTCCGTCTTCATAAATGCCCCGCTTCCCGTCTTTACATCGAGGACAATAACATCCGCACCAGCCGCAAGCTTCTTGCTCATAATACTGCTCGCTATAAGAGGTATACTGTCGACAGTTCCGGTCACATCGCGAAGCGCATAGAGCTTCTTGTCAGCAGGTGCCATGTTCTTTGTCTGACCTGCTATGGCAATTCCTATTGTGTTCACGTTGTTTATAAACTGCTCCTCGGATATCCCTGTTGTAAATCCCGGAAAGCTCTCAAGCTTGTCGATTGTTCCACCCGTATGTCCAAGACCTCTTCCCGACATCTTTGCCACAGGTATTCCAATTGATGCCGCAAGCGGTGTGAGCACAAGTGAAGTCTTATCACCTACTCCGCCTGTGCTGTGCTTGTCAGCCTTCAATCCCTTTATCGCCGACAAATCGAGCATATCGCCGCTGTGTGCCATCTCCATAGTGAGTGTCGCGATTTCCCTGTCAGTCATTCCCTGAAAATATATCGCCATCAAAAGCGCCGATGCCTGATAGTCGGGAATACTGCCATCGGTGTAGCCCTTTATAAAAAAAGCAATCTCCTCATCTGACAGCACCTCGCCGTTTCTCTTCTTAACAATAATATCGTACATTCTCATAACAATTTCCCCATAATCTCATTTTTATCTTATAATATTTCCTTCAAAAAGCTCTCCCCGATGACAATAGGCTCCGCTCCAAGGTACTCGGCTATTGTCTGACCTATATCGGCAAACGACTTTCTGATATGAAGGCTTGCAGGCTTTACATTCTTGCCGTATACAAGAAACGGTATATACTCTCTTGTGTGGTCTGTTCCCGGTGTGGTAGGGTCGCATCCGTGGTCTGAGTTGATGATGAGAATATCCTCGTCTTTCATAGCCGCGATAATCTCAGGAAGACGCGCATCGAAATCCTCAAGACCCTTTCCGTATCCGGCAGGGTCATTTCTGTGTCCCCACTTGGAGTCGAACTCTACAAGGTTAGTGAAAATAAGACCCCTGTTGTCGTCCTTCATATATCCTATTGTCCTGTCGACACCGTCCATATTGTCCTTCGTGTGAACCGCCTCAGTTATGCCGACACCCGCAAAGATATCCTCTATCTTGCCGACACCTATGACATCCTGTCCAGCTTCCTTGATATGCACAAGAAGATTGTTCTCAGGCGGAAGGATTGCGTAATCCCTTCTGTCAGGTGTTCTCTCATAATTGCCCTCAGTGCCCTTAAACGGTCTTGCGATGACTCTCGACACATTGTGTTCGCCGTGAAGCATCTCTCTTGCTATGCGGCACATCTCATAGAGCTTCTCAAGCGGAATGACATCAATATTAGCCGCAATCTGGAACACGCTGTCAGCGGATGTATACACGATAGGCTTACCTGTAGCAGCATGCTCTGCTCCGAGCTGCTTGATAATCTCCGTTCCCGATGCCGTGCAGTTGCCGAGAACCCCCGGAACCCCTGTTCTCCTCACAAACTCATCTATAACCTCAGCAGGAAATCCGTTAGGATATGTCGGAAATGCAACCTTAGTCTCTATTCCAACCATCTCCCAGTGTCCAACTGTCGTGTCCTTGCCGTCTGAAAGCTCTGCGCACTTGCCGTAAGCCGCTGTCGGAACATCTGTGGTGTCGAGAGCCTTCATGCCCTCAATATTTCCAAGTCCCATCTTAATCATGTTAGGAATTTTAAGTCCATTATTGTACTCCCACACATGTGCAAGTGTGTGTGTTCCCACATCGCCAAATCTCGCAGCATCCGGCTGTTCGCCCATTCCGACGCTGTCCAGAATAATCCATATAACTCTTCTCATCTATCATCTTTCCTTTCCTAATCCGTACAGGCAGACATTTACAATCCGCCAGTGTTAAATATAGTTTATTATACCTTATTTTCCTATTTTATTCAATGAAAAGATGTGCAAGATAAAAGTAATTTCAACCATTTGCATTTTATAGAATTAAGTGTTATCATTATTCACAAAATATACAGCACAGGTTATCCGCACTAAAGACAACGCGGCTCACCGGCAGAAATGAGGAAAAAATGGGATTTGAATACGTTAAAGAGCTCCCTTCCCCACAGGTAGTCAAGGAACTTCTCCCTGTAGGCGAGGAGCTTGCAAATATCAAGCTTATGCGAGACGCTGAGATAGCTGACATCATAACAGGTAAATCGTCTAAATTTCTAGCAATAGTAGGTCCATGCTCGGCAGACCATGAAGACCCGGTATGCGATTACACATGTCGTCTTGCAAAGATTCAGGAAAAGATTAAGGACAAGGTTCTAATCGTTCCAAGAGTATACACCAACAAGCCGAGAACGACTGGCGAGGGCTACAAGGGAATGCTGCACCAGCCCGACCCGGAGAAAAAGCCTGATATGCTCGCAGGAATAATGGCAATCAGAAAGATGCACATCCGCGTTATGAACGAGACACATCTCACCCCCGCCGACGAGATGCTCTACCCTGAGAACTATGAATTTTTGTCCGACATACTGTCATATGTCGCAGTAGGAGCCCGCTCTGTCGAAGACCAGCAGCACAGACTCACCGTCAGCGGCATGGACGTGCCTGCCGGAATGAAGAACCCGACAAGCGGAGACTACACCGTAATGCTCAACTCAGTTGTCGCCGCACAGCATGCGCACTCCTTCATATACAGAGGTTGGGAGGTCAAGACCGACGGAAACCCTCTCACTCACACAATACTCCGAGGTGCGACCAACAAGCATGGTCAGAACATCCCTAACTACCACTACGAAGATTTGGTTCGCCTGTTTGAAATGTACAGCCAGAAAAATCTCAAGAATATGGCAACCATCGTAGACTCGAACCACAGCAACTCCAACAAGCAGTACGCCGAGCAGATTAGAATTGTAAAAGAGGTTCTCGAGAGCAGAAAGCACTCCGCCGACGTGCACAATCTCGTAAAGGGCGTTATGATAGAAAGCTACATCGAACCGGGAAACCAGAAGATTGACGAGCACATCTACGGCAAATCAATCACAGACCCATGCCTTGGCTGGGATGACACAGAGAAGCTTCTCTACTACATCGCAGAGAACTGCTAATAAACTCTTAATAATATCATCAAAAAACATAATAAAAGAAGGTTAGATGTATGTCTAACCTTCTTTTATTTAATATCAGAAAATCAGCAAAGCGGATTACGAAATCCGATTGCATCTTACATAATCTCAACCAAATAACCAATTTTCGTAATTGTACTCATTAACAAATAAACTAAACGCTTATCTCCTCGGATGGGATTTTGTGTACACATCGCGCAGCTTAGAATTGGAAAACACGGCATAGACCTGCGTCGCCGACACATCAAGATGCCCTAACATCTCCGAAACCGCATATATATCCGCGCCGTTGCTAATCATATGCGCGGCAAAAGAGTGGCGCAGCGTGTAAGGAGTGATATCCTCCTGTATTCCTGCTTTTCTGGCATAAGCCTTGATAATCTTCCAAAACCCCTGCCGGCTCATCTGTGTGCCCTTCAAATTCGTGAAGAGATATTCACTGTCGCCGTCGTCGATAAGCGCATCCCTTCCGTCTTTCAGATAGCGCATAAGAGCCTGCTTTGCCTCGTTGCCAAACGGAATAATCCTGTCGTGCATGGCAGTATGACAGGAGACATATCCAACCTGAAGATTTATATCCATCATCTTTATTGGCACAAGCTCCGACACCTTCATCCCCGTGGCGTAAAGCATCTCAAGCATTGCTCTGTCGCGAAGCTGCTTAGGCGAATTTCCGTCCGGAGCCGTCAGAAGCTTTACGACATTCTCGACAGATATAATTCCCGGAACCTTTCTCTCATGCCGCGGTGACTTTATATTCATTGCCGGGTCGTCTTCAATCTTTCCCTTTTTTTGAAGGTACTCAAAGAAAGCCTTCATCGAAACTATGTATCTGGCAATGGTTGACGGCGCGCTCTCATCCATTTGAAGGTGTAAAACATACGAATTTAAATCCGTCTCCGTGACCTGTCTCCACTCCTCCAAATAAATCTCATCGCACAAGTATGTCATCAGCTTGTACAAATCTCGTCTGTAGGATATAAGGGTATTTTCGGTTTTTTGATTATTTTTGCTGATATGCTCTATGTATTCCTCTATTTCCCGTTCCATATCGTACCTTTTTTGATTGATTAGTGTAAGAAATATTATAATAAAATTATGCCTTAAAATCAATATTTAATTTGCCATTTTTCGCCATTAAGACATCTGTTTTAGCACGCCCGGAAGGATTGTCACATTCACATACGCCTCCGTCATCACCCCGGCTGCAATCGTGACCGCGGCAAACACAAACACCATCACAAAGGTAAAATCCACCTTGCTTTTTGGCACATTTCTGACCCTCAGAATTTTATATATCATCATTATAAGTCCAAGCATATAGAAGATAAAATGCGGAAAGAGCAAAAAGAAGCATATTCTCACCCCATTTATGCCATGTTCCATCATAATAATGGAGCTGACCATCCCCCAAGTAATTCCTATGTATGCCGGCAATATATATAGAAGCTTCTTTACAAAGGGCGTAAGCATGACAAGAAAAAGCCCGAACATTATCATCCCGCGAATACGCGCAAGATAGCGGCACATGACAGAATATTTTACCGTCTTTGACATAAATCCGCTTATATAATCGGCACTCCACACATTCATCGCCTGCACCCACGAAAACGGTATGACATTTACTATCACCGAGCCAACGACAATTCCCGCAAAAAAAAGTATTACAAGCCTGTCTGCGCCGACCACTCCCAATGAATTTTTCTGCATAAAAAAGTCCCACATCCTTTCTGCCCTACATGGACAAAACAAGATATGAGACCTTTCACATTTTTATTCCCTACATTACTTATTTGCGTACTTTAGTTTATATGCCATAATCGCAGCCATAGTCTTTCCGTCCTGAAGCTTTCCAGCATAAATCATGTCGAGAAGCTCGTCCACGTCATACGCCTCCACATCAACGCACTCATCCTCGTCGAGATGCTGGTGCGTCTTTTTGAGGTTCTTAGCCACAAACACATCTATTCTCTCATTGCAGAAAGCAACCGTCGTCTGAACCGATATAAGAAACTCAAGGTCGTCCGAGGCATATCCTGTCTCCTCCTCAAGCTCTCTTGAGGCACATGTGATATACGGCTCATCGGCTGTGTCCCTGCCGCCTGCCGGAATTTCTATGGTCATTCTGTCAAGCGCATTTCTGTACTGCTTCACCATAAGCACACGGCCATCCTCGAGAACAGGAACCACCGCCGCCGCTCCCTTGTGACCTATAAAATCCCACTCCGCAATATGACCATTCTGAACCTGAACCGTGTCCTTGTACATATTTATTATTGTTCCCTTGTACACAAGCTCACGGTTAAGACGTTTTACAATCTCCATAACAAATAATCTCCATCAAAATTTTATTTTATACCGCTGCATTTATCAAAACATGCGTCCACAGCCTTGATAAGCGAATTTCTGAAACCATTCTCCTCAAGCGCGGCAACCCCCGCAATCGTAGTTCCCCCCGGCGAGCACACCTTGTCCTTCAAAACTCCCGGATGCTCTCCCGTCTCAATCACCATTTTTCCGGCACCCACAACTGCCTGCGCCACGAACTCATAAGCTGCCTGCCGCGGCATTCCATGCTTCACACACGCATCCGCCATCGCCTCAATAAACATATATACATAGGCAGGCGAACTTCCGCTGGCACATGTGACTGTATTCATAAGCTTTTCGTCAACCAGCTTATATGTACCAAACGAGCTAAAAAACCGGTCTAATACCTCCTTCTCCTCAAAAGAAAAATCCATGGTATCATACGCCACTCCGGTCATAGCCAGCCCTATCTGCGCCGGCGTGTTAGGCATAGCGCGGACAACCCTCACAGGCTTGGCAAACTTTTCCTTGATTGCCTCTATCGAGTGGCTTGGGGAGAGTGATATTATCACATGCTCCTCCGTCACAACATGTATGAGATTTTTGATGACCGCATCGTATACCTGCGGCTTTACCGCAAGGATAATATACTTTGCGCTGTTGGCGCACTCAGCATTACCAGACGCGGCATATACCCCCGTTTCCTCGCTGACCGTCACACGCTTCTTGTCTGTGGCGCACGAAAATATAATCTCATCGGGAGAATATGTCTTTAACAGTCCTTTAAGCATGGCATATCCCATATTTCCCATGCTTATAAATCCAAATGTAATCATAAATCTTTGTATTTCCTTCCAACATTAACCGCCATGTACGCGCTAAATGCACAGACGATAATGAAATTTATTCCTCGAGAAGCTTATCTACACTCACAAGCTTGACGCAAAGTGCAAACAAAAGTGCAGCCTTCTTCATCTCATCAACCGTCGGGAATGAAGGCGCTATTCTGATATTTGAATCCTGCGGGTCCTTTCCGTAAGGGTACGATGCACCCGCTCCCGTGAGAACCATTCCCGCCTCCTTGCACTTTGCCACAATAGCCTTTGCACAGCCCGGCATCGCATCAAAGGAGATAAAATATCCTCCAAGTGGCTTAGTCCATGTTCCCACTCCAAGACCTGAAAGCTCATTGTCGAGAATGTTCTCAACCGCCTCAAACTTAGGTCTCAAAATCTCAGCCTGCTTCATCATGTGGTCCATAATGCCCTGCTTGTTCTTATAAAATCTGATATGCCTTAACTGGTTCATCTTATCATAGCCGATTGTCTGTATCGTGAGCGATTTCTTTACTTCTGCAATATTCGCCTTGGAGGTTGCAAGTGCGGCAAGTCCTGCTCCGGCAAAGCTAATCTTGGAGGTTGATGCAAACTCATATACCATGTCAGGATTTCCCGCTTTCTCGCACTCTGTGAGAATATCGAGAATCTGCGGTTGCTTGTCTTCATAGAGATAGTGCACAACATAGGCGTTATCCCACATAATTCTAAAATCCTTGGCAGCAGGCTTCAGGGCAGCCATTCTTCTCACAACCTCATCCGAGTACACGCATCCTCCCGGATTGGAAAACTTAGGAACACACCATATTCCCTTGATGCTGTCATCCTCGGAGACAAGTTTTTCTATCATGTCCATGTCAGGGCCGTCCTCATTCATAGGAATGTTAATCATCTCAACCCCGAAATGCTCTGTGATTGCAAAATGTCTGTCATATCCCGGAACAGGACACAGAAACTTAACCTTGTCAAGCTTACACCAAGGTGTACAGCCCGCCGTTCCTTCAAGCATAAATCTGGAAATGGTATCATACATAATATTAAGGCTTGCATTGCCGTAAACAATTACATTTGAAGCGTCAACGCCCATAATATCCGCCATGAAATGTCTTGCCTCCGGAATACCGTCAAGACCTCCGTAGTTACGGCAGTCTACTCCATCCTCAGACCTGCAATCGGATGTGCTGTTCACAGCGTCTAATATTCCCATTGCAAGGTCTAACTGTGCCGGTGCCGGCTTTCCTCTGGACATATCAAGCTTAAGCCCTAACTGCTGTGCCTTGGCGTATTCTTCTTCAAGAGCCGCCTTGATTGTCTTTAACTCATCCTTGCTTAACATCTTGTACATTTCCATAACTGCTCAACCTCCATATTGTAACTTTTGAAAAATATATTATCATTGAAACCGACAAGATGCAACATATTTTTTAATAAATTGACTTGTTAAAGTGCGAAAAAGTAAAAAATGCCATGATTTGAATATGACACACAGACAGCGAAACGACTATAATCACTTTCATGTCCGTCACAACAAATCATGGCATAAAATTCACAACAGCAATGAAAACTACTGTAATTTGCATTATTATAAAACAATAATCCATCTCAGGCAATGACTTTTACTACCTTAGATGTATCTTCACACTAGTATCCGAGAAGATTATCATACAACTTCTCATACTTCTTCGCCGAGCTTGTCCATGAGAAATCCTTCAACATTCCACGGTCAACTATCTTGTTCCACTCTCTCTTGTTGTTGTAGAACACATGCTTTGCATAGTTGATTGTGTTCATCATCTCATGCGCATTGTAGTTGGCAAACGAGAAGCCTGTTCCTGTGCTCTCATACTCGTTGTATGGCTCAACTGTGTCTTTAAGTCCACCGGTCTCACGAACAATAGGAACTGTTCCGTATCTGAGAGACATGAGCTGGCTCAGACCACACGGCTCAAAGAGCGATGGCATAAGGAACGCATCACATGAAGCATATATCTTGTGTGACATATCCTCGGAGTAATAAATGTTGGCAGATACCCTGTCAGGATACTTCCACGCAAAATGTCTGAACATATTCTCATACTGTGACTCGCCGGTTCCAAGAACAACCAACTGCACATCCTCGGTACATATCTGGTCCATCATATATGCAATAAGGTCAAAGCCCTTCTGGTCTGTGAGT
>JBNMKO010000071.1:0-17785 GCA_050874385.1 Eubacteriales bacterium | reverse complement strand
GACACAACGAATTATACATATCATGAGGTTGCAGTTCCATCACAGAACACGCTCAATGTTACGGTTCCGCTTCGTATGACCGGATATGTGGGTTCTGACATTATGACAGCGTCGAACAATACATTTACTGTCTTGTCAGATGCTTTTTCTGTAGGGTACAACCCATATACAATTCAGGATTCAACTGACGGCTCTTATCGAAATGATTATCATACAGTAAGTTTTAGATTTAATCCGAATGTTATTTCACAGTCGACATCTACTTTTGGAGATGGAACAGGAACAACATATTTTAATACTTTAGGTGGTGGTTCTTCAGCTATATGGGCTACAGTAGACGGTGTTGAGTATAAGCTCTCACAGGTAGCGTATGTCGGTGTTAAAAACACTCCAAAGGGTGATGCGGGAATAACCGTAGATCAGGGTTCGTATGTTTCACTGAGTGAGGCATATACCAATATCCAGACCGGAAATTTCGGTTATACGGATGATGATGGAAATATGAATGTCTACTTCTGGACACTCGAGGAGAAGCGTTTGGCAGATAACCCTTCACTTAACCTTGTTAATTATGTCGATGTATCTGAATCCGGTGTAGTTACGGGTAAGTATGCAGGTAAGACAACAGTGTATGCGAGCTGTAAGCCTATGAATGAGAGCTACAACACGGATGGAAGCTTAAAGACCGAATATGCTTCCGCAATAGAGGTTGAAGTTCCATTTGAGACGAAGTTCACACAGGAAGTTCTTGTAAGTATAGGAGATAATATTCCTCTTTACACAACTGCTTATGACAGCAATGTAATATATACGCTTTATGATAATAATCAGGGTGCAGTCGAGGCAGTCGAGGGAACACCGGGACTTTTCAGAGCTGTAAAGGAAGGTACCGCAGTTGTCGAGATAAATATTAAAAAATATGAGAACGGCGAGGCTGTCGACACAGAGTTACGATACGTTACAATTAAGGTTATCGATAAGCTTGCACTTTCAAAGTCGGAGGCATCCGTTAATGTCGGAGCTACAACGCAGGTTACTGCCATTCCGACAAGTACTGATACAACCAAAGCATCCAACATAACATGGAAGAGTGCGGATGAGAGCATAGCCACAGTTGAGTGGGATGATTCCTCGTTTGAGTCTTCTTTAGATGTAACAATCACCGGTGTAAGCAAAGGTAAGACAATAATTTATGCATATCAGACTGTTAACGGAATAATCAAGGTTGCATCCATGGAAATCAATGTAACAATTCCTGTAGATGGAATTACACTTAGTGAGCCACAGAATGGTAAGTCACATCTTACAATGTACCTTGGACAGACATTGACAATCTATGCAGATTTACAGTACAGCGATAACAATGTACCTGATAACACAGAGCTTATTTGGGAGGCATCAGGTTCAGCACAGGCGCAGTCACTTATCGGCTTGAACCCGGTAATAACAACGGGTGTTCACCAGTCGTGTGATATAACAGCGTTGGGACTTGGTAATACAACACTTACCGTATATTCAAAGGATAACAGTCAGCTTGTAAACCTCGATATTTTCATAACCGAGCGTCCTACATCCATTGAGCTTTCCGATACGAGTGTAATCGTGCCGATGTCGCAGGGACAGTATCAGCTTTCAGGTTATGTACATTCCGCAACTGACGGCTGTGAGCAGTCAATTATCTGGACTTCACTCAATACAAATGTCGTAAAAGTTGATGCTGATACAGGTCTTGTAACACTTGTAGCTCCTGGTTCAACAGAAATATGTGCGACCTCGGGAGTTGACTCAAGCATCACGGCGTACTGTCACTTTGAGGTTACGCAGGATGTATATGGAATTAAGCTTGATAAGACACAGCTTACATTCAATGTAGGTGATACATACAGACTTACCGCGACGGTTAATCCGGACACCGCTTATGATAAGACGATGGTTTGGACATCATCCAACCCTTCCGTTGTAACTGTTGAGAGCAACAACAACACTTATGAGAACCTTCTTACAGCAGTAGGAGGTGGTAGTGCAACCATCTTTGTTGAGACCAACGACGGCGGTTATATGGCATACTGTAATGTAAGAGTATTGCAGCCTGTAACAGGAATTACGCTTAGCAACACGGAGATGACTGTGAGAAAGGGCACAGAGTTCTACCTAAATGCTTCACTCACGCCTGATGATGCGGATGACAAGACGATTGTATGGTCTACGAGTGATTCGTCGATAGCTACAGTATCCAGTGAAGGAAAGGTAACTACCATAGGAGTCGGTGAATGTATTATAACGGCGACGAACCCGGCATCTAAACTGGCTGCATCGTGTAGTGTGTTTGTACTTGAACCGCTTACCGGACTTTCTCTTAATACATACTATCAGAACATGGTTAAGGGAACTAAGTTCGTGCTTCTTCCTATTGTAGAGCCTGCTACGGCTTCTAATAAGAGTGTGGTATTCTGGTCAAGTGACACGGACATTGCCACAGTTGATGCTCAGGGTGTCATCACCGCTGTCAAGGGTGGTACATGTGAAATCGTAGTAACCACACAGGAGGGTAACTTCTCACAGAAGTGTACCATAACTGTAAAAGAGTATGTTACATCCATCACTTTGTCGGATGAGCAGAGATATTTAAATTATGGTTCTTCATATACACTCAGTGCGGTTGTAGAGCCTGACAGTGCTTCTGACAAGGGAATTATATGGTCGTCGAGCAATGAGTCGGTACTCACTGTAGACCAGTATGGAAGAGTTACAGGTGTCGGCTATGGCACTGCGGTTGTGACTGCTACGGCAGCCGATGGAAGCGGTGTGAGCGCATCATGTATATTCCAGGTAATTAAGCCGGTGACAGATATTAAGCTTTCTGAGTCAAAGATAACATTGTATGTGGGAGATGTATTCCATCTTGTAAGCACGGTTGAACCTGCTGACGCATCGGTCAAGAAGCTTGAGTGGACATCCTCAGACCCTACAGTTGCAAAGGTATATGATGATGGAGATATCGAGGCAGTAGGAGTTGGACGATGCAAGGTTTACGCTACCTCGACGGATGGCAATAATGTGGTTGCCGAGTGTACAGTTATAGTTAAACAGCTTGTGAGTGCGACATCTGTGACTATCAATTCACATGAGATTCTCATGCTCACAGGTAAGGTTAGAACTCTCACAGCGAGATTGTTCCCAACTAATGCTACTGAGACAGTTAAGTGGGTTTCCTCAGATACATCTGTAGTTGTAGTTGACCAGAATGGTCAGATTACAACAGTAGGACCTGGTAGCTGTCAGGTTACGGCTTATACGACATATGGAACAATTCAGGATACATGTACGGTTTACTCTATGGCGATAAGCAAGTCATCAACAAAGCTTGAACAGTATGATACTTTCAACCTGTATGTTGACGGAGCACCTGCCAATATGGCAGTTTCATGGAGAAGCAGCAATCCTAGAATTGCCGATGTGACACAGGCTGGTCTTGTGACAGCTCGTATGCCTGGTGAGTGTACGATTTCAGCTACAGTCGATGGAAAGACAGTTACATGTAATGTGACAGTTCGTTCTATTGACCCTGGCAAGTTTATAAACAAGCCGGTTGAGAATTAGTTTAAAACTATAAAAAAACCGCCACTTCTGTTGCGCAGAGCAATAAGTGGTGGTTTTTCTTATACTGAGAAGGAGGTTTACAAGAGACTTAATGTTATGAGCAAGCAGTTAAGCGGATTGGGAATATAAGATTGATTACAATATGTGTTTATCAACGCTATAACGAGCCAATTATCAAGGTACTTAGTTGTAGCGTTTTTTGTTTGTTTTTGGAAATTTGGAAAATAGAAATGTTTTGGACAAAAACTTGAAGCCCCGGTTGATTAGACCGGGGCTTCGAGTTTTTTAAATATGAGGGGGGAGATAGAAAGCATTAACTTTGCTATCCGAGTTTTAGTATATAGATAGGTTGTGACAATTCTGTGTATAACAAGTAAAATAAAAGGGAAGAAAATATAAAAAGAATATGAAATGCCAAAAGATTATTACATTTAAATCATTATGTTGAATTTTGATATAAATTATGCTATATTAGACAAGATTAAGAATGGAAATATTAGGGAGTGGCAGTTTAGGGAGGATTTTATATGATACGTTGTGAGAATTGCGGTCATACATTGAATGATAATCAAAAAGTATGCGATGTATGTGGTAAGCCGGTCAGACGGAAAAACTCGGAGGATGCAGAGCTTGAGGAACAGCTTGCCAAGTCAATCGCCAAGATTGTTGAAAATGAGACTGTGGATGCCCAGGTGTATTTGAAAGAAATACAGGGCACATTGGATAAAAGTACACAGATGCAGAATAGTGGGAATGAGAAGGATACGCTCGGTGCCTCACAGAGAAGTACCGACAGACAGAGGACGACATCACAGTCTAGACCTTCCTCGCAGCAGCCGCGCTCTTCCCAGCAGAATACAAAGAAGCCTCGTACAATGGAGAGTGAGACAGTGAAACCAACTCAAAAAAAGAAAAAGAGTAGTGGAGGCAAGATTGCGGCAATAGTCTGTATTGTGATATTTAGTGTCGCTGTGATAATAGGTCTTGCTTTCTTTACGATTAATTCGGTACTTAAAAAGGCTCAGGATAATTTTGCATATTATAACAATACCGGTATTTCATATATCCAAAATCAGAAGTATTCGGAGGCAATTCCTTATCTTGAGAAGGCATTGACCTTTGAGGAGTCGGATGGCAAAGTTAATTTGAGATTTAGCCTGTATGACTGCTATGTGGCTACAGACGATACAGAAAAAGCCATAAGTATGCTTTATAATATTCTCAAAATAGACGAGTACAATCTTGAAGCTATTGTGGATTTGGAGAATTATTATGAAAAAGCTGGTGTCACGGAAGCTTTGATTGAGCTGTACAATAAATATAAGGATACACAGGCGGCAGATGCAGTTGCCAAGTATTATGTGGAGGCACCTTCAATCAGCGTTGAGGGAGGGGAATACACTACAGACCTCGATGTCAAGCTTACGTCAGACTATGGTTATGATATACATTATACGCTTGACGGCAGCGACCCTACGATTAACAGTGCCTTGTACAGCAGCAAGATTGAGGTGAAAGAGGGAACCACTACATTAAAATGTATCGCTGTCAATCAGTATAATATAGTGAGTGATGTCGTATCAGCGGAGTATAAGGTTGAGTACAAGCTTCCTGATGCGCCTACGATAAGTCCAAGAAGCGGAAGCTATGAGACAGAACAGCTTATCGTTATAGGAAATATTCCGGCAGGCGGCAAGGCATATTACACACTTGACAATACGGAGCCTACTGACAAGTCGACTCTCTATACAGGGCCTTTTGATATGCCGGCAGGCAACAATGTGCTCTCGGTTATCGTCTATGACAAGAATGGTCAGAAGAGTGCCGTTGTAAAGCGCAACTATGTTCTGACTCTTTCAGATAAGGTTACGCAGGATAGAGCACTTGAAATATTGTGGCAGGCTATGCAGATTAAGAACATGGTCAATGCGGAGCATTTGTCATCCGACGGTGAGCCGGTTAAGCTTGTGCTTGACAGCAAAATGAGCATATCAGGACACACATTGTGGGTATTTGATATATATGTTGAGACAGAGCAGGGTGACATGAAGGCAAACTACCAGATGGGCGTTGACTGTGACTCCTCGTATGTATACACAGTTTATGAGAACAGCGGTGTATATACACTTGATGAGGTGCTCTACTAAAAAACGGAAATCGGAGATTTTTATGAAACAGGAACTCTTGATGTTAGAAATAATATCAGGGGTTCTTTTTTTGTAAAATGTTGGAATTTGTACATCTTTTGCATAAAATGATAAATATTTTAGTTAAAAATAAATAATTAGTTGTCATTTTCGCCTTAATATATTAAAATAAAAGAATGAAGAATTAGGAGGTATGCTATGTATGCAATAACAAAAGCAAGACAGCTTGCTGACAAAATATTCCTTATGGATGTAAAGGCACCTCGCGTGGCTAAGAGATGCTTGCCAGGGCAGTTCGTCATCGTCAAGATGGACGAGCATGGTGAGAGAATCCCTCTTACAATTTGTGACTATAATCGTGAGGAGGGCATTATTACAATAGTATTTCAGGTTGTGGGGGCATCTACCGAAAAGATGTCACATCTGAAAGAAGGGGATGCGTTCAGAGATTTCACGGGACCTCTCGGAATGCCTTCTGAGCTTGTCAAGGAGGATTTGGCAGAGCTCAAGAATAAGAAGATTCTGTTTGTCGCAGGAGGCGTTGGAACCGCACCTGTATATCCACAGGTCAAGTGGCTGCACGAGAATGGAGTTGAGGCTGATGTCATAGTCGGAGCCAAGAATAAGGACTTGCTTATTCTTGAGGATGAGATGAAGGCGGTTGCAGGAAATCTCTATGTAACCACTGATGACGGAAGTTATGGCCGCAAGGGTATGGTTACGGAGGTAATCAAGTCGCTTGTCAATGATGAGCACAAGACCTATGATGTATGTGTTGCCATCGGACCTATGATTATGATGAAGTTTGTCGCACTTCTCACAAAGGAGCTTGGAATTAAGACCGTTGTGAGCCTTAATCCTATTATGGTTGACGGTACAGGAATGTGCGGTGCATGTCGTGTCAGCGTCGGAGGCGAGGTTAAGTTCGCATGTGTCGATGGACCGGAGTTTGACGGACATCAGGTTAACTTTGACGAGGCTATGAAGAGACAGCAGATGTACAAGACAGAAGAGGGCAGGGCAATGCTCAAATTAAAGGAAGGCGCTACACATCACGGTGGATGCGGCCAGTGTGGAGGTAACTAGAATGGATGTTTTAAAGAAAGTACCTGTAAGAGAGCAGGAACCGGCTGTCAGAGCGAAGAATTTTGAAGAGGTTTGTCTGGGATATAATGAGACGGAGGCTAAGGAGGAGGCTTCAAGATGCCTCAACTGTAAGAATGCACAGTGTATGAAGGGATGTCCTGTAGCAATACATATCCCTGAGTTTATAAATGAGGTTAAGCAGGGCAATTTTGCCGAGGCTTACAAGGTTATTGGAAAGTCGTCAGCACTTCCGGCTGTATGTGGACGTGTATGCCCACAGGAGAGCCAGTGCGAGGGCAAGTGTATCAGAGGCTTCAAGGGCGAGCCGGTATCTATCGGTAAGCTTGAGAGATTTGTGGCAGACTGGGCGAGAGAGAACGGCGTGGAGCCTGAGGCACCTGCCGCACCTAACGGCAAGAAGGTCGCTGTTATCGGTTCAGGCCCTTCAGGACTTACATGTGCCGGAGACCTCGCAAAGCTTGGATACGATGTGACTATATTTGAGGCACTTCACGAGGCGGGCGGTGTTCTTGTCTATGGAATACCGGAGTTCAGACTTCCAAAGCAGACTGTCGTGAAGGCGGAGATTGAGAATGTAAAGAAGCTCGGCGTTAAGATTGAGACTAATGTTGTAGTAGGCAAGTCGGTCACTATAGATGAGCTTCTCAATGAGGAAGGCTTTGATGCCGTGTTTATCGGTTCGGGCGCAGGACTTCCTAGATTTATGGGTATTCCGGGCGAGAATGCCAACGGTGTGTTCTCAGCAAATGAGTATCTCACCAGAAGCAATCTTATGAAGGCATTTTCGGACGACTATGACACACCGATTGCTGCCGGACACAAGGTAGCGGTTGTAGGCGGCGGAAATGTTGCCATGGACGCTGCGCGTACAGCATTACGTCTTGGGGCAGAGGTTCATATCGTGTACAGAAGAAGCGAGGCAGAACTCCCGGCAAGAGTTGAGGAAGTTCACCATGCAAAGCAGGAGGGAATTATATTTGACCTTCTCACAAACCCAACGGAAATTCTTGTCGATGAAAATGGACATGTAAAGGGAATGAGATGTATCCGAATGGAGCTCGGCGAGCCGGATGCTTCTGGAAGAAGAAGACCTGTTGAGATACCGGGTTCGGAGTTTGAGCTTGAGCTTGACACGGTAATCATGTCACTTGGAACATCGCCTAATCCGCTTATCTCGTCGACGACAGAGGGACTTGAGATTAACAAGCACCGCTGTATCGTGGCTGACGAGAACGGCCTTACAACCAAGGAAGCCGTATATGCGGGCGGAGATGCTGTTACAGGAGCTGCTACGGTTATCCTTGCCATGGGTGCAGGAAAAGCTGCGGCAAAGGGAATTGATGAGTATTTGAGCAATAAGTAATTATTTTACCGGCTGTCCCTGAGGCTTTTGTGCCAAAGGGGCGGCTGTATTGGTTTTACGAAAAGTATAATGTTTGGGTGGGAAAAAACATTGAAAAAGAGAACACTTGCAGTATTTACAATACTGTTGTTGGTTTTTTTAAATATTATGACGGTTTTCGGTGCTGACAAAAACAGTGTTGGAACGTTGAAGACTGTTACAGTAGGTGTGTGTGAGGTGGAGGGATTTGCCGAGAGAGATGGCAATAATGGTCTTAAAGGGTATATTATTGATTACCTTGCCCAGTTGGGTTCAGAGTGTGGATATAAGATTGATGTCATGCTTGTTGACAAGGGGATGTTGTTTGAGAGTCTTAATTTAAGAAAATGTGACATTATTCTCACAGGTGAAAAGTTGGAACAGTATTCAGGCTTCTGCTATTCGGACAGAAGTGTGGTTGAGGAAAGCGGTATTCTTTATGTAAAAGATGATGCTGATATATATTTTGAGGAATTTGACAAGTTCGATAATATGACGATAGGTTTTAGCCGCGACTCTATTTTTGAGGAGGATTTCGCTTCATATGCGGCTGCGAATGGTTTTAGCTATAAAAAGAAATATTATCAGGATGAGAACAAGATGATGCTCGCTGTTGAGCGGGGTGAGATAGACGCTGCCATATTGGGAAATCTTACATTTGTGGATGAGAATGTAAAAAATGTCGCTGTGGTCGGAGAACAAGGATATTATTTTGTGAGTACGGCGGACAACAGTTCAATTGTGGAAGATTTTGATAATGCCGTTTTCAGATTTGACTCACAAAATAATACCTATATTGAGAGCTTGCAAAGTGCTTCCTACTGGCAGAGCAAGGGAAACTATACAAGCCTTACAAGGGCGGAGCAGGAGTATGTAAAAAAACATCCGCTTATACATGTCGGCTATTTCGGCGATTCGTATCCGCTTCAATATACCGATGACGAGGGCAGATTTGGAGGGATTTCAAGACGTTTTTTTGATTATTTTTCCTCATATACGGGCTTTGAGTTTGTATACCATGAATATTCAGATTCTAATGAATGTAAGCAGGATTTGCTTGATAAAAAAATAGATATGATAGCGCTTGTGCCGTACTACCGGGACTGGGCGCAGAAAAACAACCTCAATATGACCAACTGGTATTTGCAGGTTCCGGTTTATGAAATTAAGCTTGATATGAACAGCAAGACAAAAACTGTGGGAATGACATCAATTTTTGCCGTGAGTGGTCAGGTACATTCGGATGTAATTGATTACAGCAACTATAATAGTGTTGTCTCATGTCTTGACGCTGTAAAAAACGGCGATATAGATTCGGCATATATCAATGGTTATTCATGGATGATATATTCGGGAAAGCCTACATACTCTATGCTTGAAGGTGCATATAGGGAAGAGTATATAGAGATGGCAGCCGTCACATGTATGGATTATGACAGCATATCCCTCAACAGTATCATAAATAAGGCTATATCTGTTATGCCGCCTGAACTTTCCAGAAACAGGATTATAAACGGTGTCCTTTTCTCGGAGGAGAGGACAAATCCATTTTTAAATATCATTGTCACATATCGCTTGCAGATAGCACTTGTTCTTGTCGTGCTTATTGTCACAATAATAACATTGGCTATCTCCTCAAAGAGAAAAAAGACGGAAATTTTTGAGAAGCTGGCTTACACAGACCCCGTTACGGGCGGATGGAACCAGTACAAGTTCTACCAAGCCACTGACAAGATAAAATTTGAGGAAGGAAAATATGCTATAGGGTATATCAATATTGAAAATTTTAAGTACATAAATGATTTCTACGGCAGAGAGCATGGAGATATCGTCCTCAAATTTATGAATCAGATGCTTGGCGATATGATGCAGCCTGACGGAATATATGCGAGAGTTTTGGCAGACAGGTTTGTGTTCCTTATGCCGTACATAGATTACAACTCGATAAAATATAATTTTGAGACATACATTTCCAATATAGAAATCAATATTGCGGGTTTTGCCGACTCTGTTGTCGTAAAAAGTACATGCGGTGTGTATTTAGCTGACAATGACAGCGGAAGCATAAGGGATATGGTTGACAAGGCTTCAATCGCCGAAAAGAGGACAAGGGATGATGCAAAAGAGCCGATAATGCTATATGACGATACGCTTAATGCCGAGTTCATAAAAAATCAGGAAATGACAGCAAACATGAAGAAGGCACTTGAGAACAATGAGTTTGCGGTGTATTTACAGCCGAAGGTTGACATCAATTCGGAGATACCTGTGGGCTGTGAGGCTCTTGTCAGGTGGATTTCGCCGGAGAGAGGCTTTATTCCGCCGGGAGATTTCATACCGCTTTTTGAGAAGAACGGCTTTGTCACCGAGGTCGATTTCTTTGTGCTTGAGCAGGTTTGCAAGATGCTCAGGAGACGTATCGACAGTGGACTCCCTGTTTTTCCGGTAAATGTAAATCAGTCAAGACTTCATGTCAATGACAGAATGTATTTGAGCATGTTGCAGGATATGCTTAACAAATACGACATACCTATGAGCCTTGTCGTGTTTGAGATTACCGAGAGTGCATTTATCGAGGACTCACATACCATGATAGGTCTTATAAATAAGATGAAGGCGTTGGGATTTAACTTTTCGATGGATGACTTTGGAAGCGGATATTCGTCATTCAATCTTTTGAAGGACATGCCCGTCGACGAGCTAAAGATTGACAAGGAGTTCCTTGAGAGCACGGATGACTCTAAGAAGAGCCGCTACATTATTGAAAAGATTGTGCAGATGGCGCATGGACTTGATATAAGAGTTGTCTGTGAGGGCGTTGAGAGAGAGGAACAGGTCGAATTTCTGAGGGAGATAGAGTGCGATATAATTCAGGGATATTACTATTCTAAACCTATGACCATGGAGGAATATGAAAAGTATCTGTTGCAGTTTGACCTTAAAAAGATGTAGCAAATAGACTTCTATTATAATGTAGCATTTTAAATTTGCTTATTTTATAGAATTGTTAATTACAAGCTGATTTGAAAGCATAAAAAAATGTATTGTCCGGGAAATGTGTATTGAACATATTTGCCTAAAACAATAATTAAGTATATTAAAATAAGGAGCAAAATGATTATGAAAATATTAGATAAGTATGCAGACTATATTTTGGAGGAGACAAAGAAAATACTCGATATTGACAGCCCGTCAGGGTACACAAGAAATGTCGCTGAGTATGTTATGGAGGAATATCACAAGCTCGGCTACAAGGCAGAGATGACCGTAAAGGGCGGTGTGCTTGTTGACCTCGGCGGTGAGGACGAGAATGATGCGGTGATGCTTGACACTCACATAGACACGCTTGGCGGTATGGTGTCGGAGATTAAGGCTAACGGAAATCTTAGAATTGTGCCTATAGGCGGACTCAACGCCAACAACACGGAGGCGGAGAATGTGCGCGTCGTGACGAGGGATGGAAAGATATACACGGGTGTGTTCCAGCTAGACAATGCGTCAGTGCATGTAAATAAGGAGTACAGCGATAAGAAGAGGAGTTTTTCCTGTATGGAAGTACTTCTCGATGAGATGGTGTCGGAGAAGGATGACACAAAGAAGCTTGGCATAGATGTGGGCGATATAGTGTGCTTTGACCCGAGAACAGTCATAACACCGTCGGGTTATATCAAGAGCCGTTTCCTCGACGATAAGCTGAGTGTGGGAATTTTGCTCGGCTTTGCAAAGTTTTTAAAGGATGAAAATATCACACCTAGGAGAAAAATCTACCAGCATGTGACCGTTTACGAGGAGGTAGGTCACGGCGCGGCGGCGACAGTTCCAAACGGCGTGAAGGAAATTATATCCGTTGATATGGGCTGCGTCGGTGAAGGCTTGCAGTGCAAGGAGACACAGGTTTCTATATGTGCAAAGGACAGCGCCGGACCGTACAACTATGATGTGGTGACAGCACTTGTAAATACCGCAAAGGCAAATGATATCGACTATGCGGTTGATATTTATCCATTCTACGGCTCTGATGTTGATGTGACCTTAAAGTCAGGACATGATGTGCGCCACGGCCTCATAGGTGCAGGTGTGTACGCATCACATGGGTATGAGAGAAGCCATAAGGATGGTGCGTTTGCGACATTAAAGCTTCTTGCGGCTTATCTTGCGAAGTAGGGATAGAGGTTAAAAGATGACTTTACAACAATTAAAATATGTCATTACCATTGCGGATTGCGGTTCCATGAATGAGGCGGCAAAAAGGCTTTATCTGTCACAGCCAAGTCTTTCCGAGACGGTTATGAGCCTTGAGGAGGAGATTGGCGTTGAGATTTTTATCCGCACCAACAGGGGAATTAAGACCACCGTTGAGGGGGAGGAATTTCTCTCATACGCGAGGCAGGTTGTGGAGCAGTACCAGCTCTTAGATGACAAGTATATAAGCCGCACCGGCAGCAGGAAAAAATTCTGTGTTTCCATGCAGCATTACACTTTTGCGGTAAAGGCGTTTGTCGAGGTTGCAAAGGAGTTCGGCTTTGACAAATATGAGTTCGCTGTGAGGGAGACTAAGACGGCGGAGGTTATCGAGGATGTCAAGAATTTTAAGAGTGAGGTAGGTATTCTTTACCGAAACGATTTTAATGGCAAGGTTCTCGACAAGCTGATAGACAGAAGTGAACTTGAGTTTCATGAGCTTTTCACATGCAGCACATGTGTATATCTGTGGAACGGGCATCCGCTTGCCGGAAATGAAAAGATTACAATGAGGGAGCTTGAGGAGTACCCTTGCCTCTCGTTTGAGCAGGGACTTAACAATTCATTTTATCTTTCCGAGGAAGTGTTGAGCACATATAATTACAAGAAGATAATAAAAATCAACGACAGGGCGACGGCACTCAATCTTATGGTTGGCATGGATGCTTATACTTTATGTTCTGGAATTATATGTGAGGAGCTAAACGGAAGCGAATACAGTGCCATACCGCTTGACAGCGATGAAAAGATGACTATAGGATACGTCACGAGAAAAGGCATCAACTTGTCAAAGCTAGGGCACAGGTATATAGATGAGTTGAAAAAATATCGGGATAATGTGATGTGATATAATGAGCGCAAGAGAGCCAGAGGGAGTTTGCTCACTCTTGGTGAACGGTGAAATTATGGAGTGATGAAATCACGACATAATAAATTTTGGAGGTGTTTTATGTGGTGTCCAAAGTGTAAATATGAGTACCGCGCGGGAAAAAAAGTGTGCGCGGATTGTGGATGCAAGCTTGTCGAGAGCCTTGATGATATAGCAGATACAGAGGACGAAATGGACGACGGGACAGGCGGCAAATTTAACAATTATGATTATGGAAATGCAGATGACAATTTAGAATATGAAAATACTGCTGATGATATGTCCGATGAAAATAAGGGCTATTCTAATCTTGAAAGTTCGGACATGGAAGGTCATGTAATCGATGATGTAATTGATGATGTTGACGATTTGGGTGACGAGGGAGCAGAACCGAAGACGGCAGAGCCAGCCTATGTTCCTAAACGTGTGCGATATGAGGACAACAAATCCAGTGCATACACATTTTTCCTTGTCGGCGGTGTAGGAGCGGTGCTTGTCATACTTCACATAGCAGGAGTATTTGACTTTAATCTTACACCTACATCCAAGCTTTTGACTAACACGGTGATGGGTGCTTTGTTTGTCATATTTATTATAGTCGGTATAGTTTCCGCAAAAAACAGTGTGAGATATAAGAGAGAGGCACTTGCGGAGGAGGCTTTGACGGAGAATATTAAGTCCTTTATACATGAGCTGTACACAACTGATGGAATAGACAATGCCTGTGGCGTGACTGATACATCGGAGGCTTATGAGAAGTGGGACTTGAGATATCATTTTTTGGAAAAGCAGATTGCGGGAGAATATCCTGAATTGGCAGCAGACTATCTGGAGTACATAACAGATATGATATACAATGAATTATATGAGGAATAACATATTAAATGTATCCGATGTGTATGTGCAGAGGATACATTTATTTGGTTATGCAATAGAATGGAGATTATATGAGAATAACAGTAATTGCAGTCGGCAAGGTAAAGGAAAAATTTTACCGCGATGCCATCGCTGAGTTTGAAAAACGCTTATCAAAATATTGCAAGCTTGAGATTGTGGAGGTCGCGGACGAAAAGACACCCGATAACGCATCGGCGGCGCAGGAGCTTATGATAAAGGCTAAGGAGGGTGACAGAATACTCTCGGCTATAAAGGATGATATGTATGTGATGGCACTTGCCATAGAAGGAAAGCAGCTCTCCTCCACGGAGCTTGCGGATAAGATAAATAAGCTTGGAATATCCGGTAAAAGCTCAATTGCCTTTGTTATCGGCGGCTCACTTGGGTTAGATGAGAGAGTGTTAAAAAGAGCAGATTATAAGCTGAGTTTTTCACCTATGACATTTCCGCACCAGCTTATGAGGGTTATTTTGCTTGAGCAGGTGTATCGGTCTTATCGAATTATTGCGGGGGAACCGTATCATAAATAGGGTAAATATAGAATATAAAATGTTAGAAAATATGGAGATAGTAATAGAAAAGTCACTTTTTTATATTTAGAAGATGAATGGCAAGGCAACAGTCGAAGTTGATTTGTTGGGAAAATAATGTTTGGTATAGAAAAATGAGAAAAAGTGATTTTTAGGCAGAAATTTTTAGGATATATGATACCAGTAAGAGAATAAAAAGAAATACTCTGTGCAGTTGGATGGATATGAAGAAAAAGTAATGCAATATGAGATGCGATTTTTATATGGATACTTTGCTGTAGTGCTGACATTATTAAAGAAATATGTTATAATATTTATATATTGGGTAGTAATAGTTGAATATAAAGAATAGAGGGAGTGATAATAATTAATATAGGATAATAGGGGGGTATCCAACTTAGGCAGAAAGTATAAAAATGGAAGGAAAAAAATAAATGTATAAGTATTATTTAGGAGCTTTTGGGAATAAAAGCTTTATTAGACCTCAGTATGAAATATTAGATGATGGTGGATTAAGAGAAGTAGGGGATGATAGATGGAAAGAATTTCCTAATGGAGGTACAGTATCTTTGTCAAATTCGTATGAAGGAGATACTGATGGCATAAAAAATAGATTACTACGTTTTAGAATTGACTTTAAAAACAACTATCATCCAAATTTTGACCAATATAATAGTAATAGCAATAAATATCAGATTGGTCTGAATGACATTGATGATTTTGCAAGAGAGGAAATTATTGAAATTATTGAAGTAGATTATCCTATTGATGAATTTTTGAATGATAATACAAAGAGAGTAATTAGAATTAAACATAAACCAAATAAATTAGTTCTGCTAAAGTATGCGCAGGATTGTTATGGTCCATTTGAATTTATAATTTCTGATATTGAAGCTTCATATAATGATGATGCATTTTATACATTGAAAATATTTGTCAATAGTGGAATTATTAATAAATATAAAATGTTTGACTTGGAAAGAATTATCATAGATGGTAATTATTCTATTAGGCGAAATGATAAAATGCAGTTCATTTACAATATGGAAAAGTTACATGAAATAGAAACAACGGAACAAATTGACTATATAGACAATGAAGAATTAGCCGATTTTTTTAGAAATTTACTTGATAAATCAGTAGAAATTGATAATTTAGCCGCATTGAGAGAAGAGTTTATACAAATAGCCAATTTGTTTCCTGAAAGTGGACAGATGACAGATTTTAAATTAAAAAAAATTTGTGAATTACTTCAAACATCATCGGAATTGAATGACTATAAAGTGAGATTGATAGAGGAATATTTTAGGAATAATCCTAATTCATTTGCTGATAAAGAAGAATATTTAAGAACACATACAGAGCTTTTAGATGAAATAGCACGACAAGATGTACAATATGATATAAAAATTCAATCTATTGAAGCAGAAATACATGAAGTTGAGAAAAAGAGAGATATTATTGTTCAAAAAATTACTGAGGGAGAAAAAAGGCTAAATGAACAGAAGCAGGAACTTAAAAAGTTAGAAGAACAAGCGATAGCGCAAAAACAACAAGAATTAGAAGAAATACTAGCATCGAAAAAACAGCAGCTTAACGAAACAGAGGCAGCTATTGCAAGAGCAAAAAGTGATCGAGATCAAATGGAATCAGATAGAGATACTTGGAAGAGGGCATGTGAGAATGCACAAAATGAATATAAGAGAGCAACTAATAATTTGAATGCAATGATTGTTGAGTGGGCTGCGAATAATAGAAACACAGAAATTGTTAAGTTACTTGTTTCACAACTTGAATTGCCTGATGATAATGAAACAAAAGAAGATAAAATATTGTCAATAGAAAATTTGAGTGGTGATATGTCAGCAGAACAGGTTGTTTCTCTTTTGTTAAAAAAAATGTGTGAAGCTGGACGAAATGTAAATAAAGATGAGGCATATAATTACTTAATTAGCATATTTCAAAATTACATTACTGTATTTGCAGGAGAACCTGGAACTGGAAAAACATCTTTATGTAAACTATTGGCTAAATCATTAGGATTATATAATAACAGATTTGCAAATATTCTTGTTGAACGTGGATGGACATCATCAAAAGATTTGATAGGTTACTATAATCCATTAACAAAAAAAATAGAAGAAACGCAGCCAGCATTTTCAAAATGTATGAAGTTGCTTACAAAAGAAAATGAAGAGGATATTGTTAAAGCACCATATTTTGTATTACTTGATGAGGCAAATTTAAGCCCGATTGAGTATTATTGGTCACATTTTAATTTTTTTGCAGACGATCCAGAAAAACAAAAGATTACATATTCAGATGGTACAGAATATACTTTTGGATCAGAACTTAAATTTTTGGCAACAATTAATTACGATCAAACAACAGCAGATTTATCACCAAGATTTTTGGATAGAGCATGGGTAATATCAATGGGAACGCCTTTAACTGACACGACAGTTTATACGTTAATTGATGATACCGTGGTTGAAAATAATAGTGAAATTATTTCTATAGAAGTTTTAAATAGACTATTTGATTGGAAAAATGTTAAAGACAAAAAAATGAATCAAATTACTAAAACTCGTTTGGATAGAATAATTGACAAGATGAAAGAGGGTAACCATACAATTAGTCCTAGAAGTATTCATGCAATTATGCGTTATTATCTTGTTGCAGAAGAATATATGTCGTCAAAAGAGGTAGCACTTGATTTTGCCATTTCGCAAAAAATATTACCTTGTATTAATGGAAACGGTAAAAAATATGGTGAGTTTCTTAGAGAACTTATGAATATTTGTAAAGAAAATCAGTTGAATAGATGTTCAAATATTATTGCAAAAATAATAGAGAGGTCAGAGCATGAATATTATGGATTTTTCAGTATATAGGAAAGGATATTGACATGAAGCTTTGCATTATTAAACCAGATGGTACAAATGCAGAAATCTTGTTTAGTGACAATCAACCTTCTTTGGAAAATATTAATAATGATATATTATTATTTGAG
>JBNMKO010000070.1:0-17898 GCA_050874385.1 Eubacteriales bacterium | reverse complement strand
GGAGAAGGTTGCCTCCCAGGTAGACTTCGTATTCAGCGCCGTAGATATGACAAAGGAAGAGATCAAGAAGATCGAGGAGGAGTATGCGAAGACAGAAACCCCCGTCGTTTCCAATAACAGCGCACACCGTTGGACTGAGGATGTACCTATGGTTGTCCCTGAACTCAATCTTGAGCATCTTGCACTTATCGAGACACAGAAAAAGAGACTTGGAACAAAGAAGGGCTTCATCGTTGTAAAGCCTAACTGCTCAATCCAGAGCTACACACCGGCACTTGTAGCACTCAAGGAGTTCGGGCCAAAGGTTGTCGTTGCCACAACATATCAGGCAATTTCAGGCGCAGGCAAGACTTTCAAGGAGTGGCCTGAGATGGTTGGAAACATCATTCCTTACATCGGCGGCGAGGAGGAGAAGAGCGAGCAGGAGCCTCTTCGTATCATGGGAAAGGTTGTCGACGGCAAGATTGAGAAGGCACAGCTTCCTGTCATCACAACACAGTGCATCCGCGTGCCTGTTTTAAATGGTCACACAGCCGCTGTGTTTGTGAGCTTTGAGAAGAAGCCTACAAAGGAGCAGATTATTGAGAAGTGGAGAAGCTTTTCAGGACTTCCACAGGAGCTCAACCTTCCTAGCGCGCCTAAGCATTTTATCCAGTATCTCGAGGAGGATAACCGTCCACAGGTTGCACTCGATGTCAACTATGAGAACGGCTTTGGCGTATCTTTCGGACGTTTGAGAGAGGACACAGTGTTTGATTACAAGTTCGTAGGTCTTTCACACAACACAATCCGCGGTGCGGCAGGCGGTGCGGTACTTATCGCAGAGCTTCTCACAGCCCAGAAGTATATCGAGGCAAAATAATGGGCATAGTTATACGAACCATGACTATAGACGACTATGAAGGTGTCAGAAGTCTGTGGCTTACCATCAAGGGATTTGCGATACGCTCGATTGATGACTCAAGGGAGGGCGTTGACATATTTTTAAAGAGAAATCCAACCACAAGTGTTGTGGCTGAGGACAATGGTGTGATTGTCGGGAGCATACTGTGCGGGCATGACGGCAGAAGAGGAACTCTCTACCATGTGTGTGTCGCCAAGGATTACCGCAATCACGGAATAGGAAAAGCCATGGTGGTAAGGGCTATGGAGGCACTTGAGGCGGAGCATGTGAGCAATGTAACGCTCATCGCTTTTACCGAGAATGATATCGGTAACGCTTTCTGGAAGCATATAGGCTGGAGAAAAAGGGAAGACTGTAATTACTATGATTTTGTTCTCAACAAGGAGAATATAATTAATTTTAACAGTTGAGGATTGCAATATATCATGGCAGTCCATGAAAATCATAATAAAAAAAGAAAAGAGGAAGAAAACATGGCAAATTATCCAACACCACATATAAACGCAAAGCCGGGAGATTTCGGCAAGACAGTACTTATGCCGGGAGACCCGCTTCGCGCTAAGTTCATAGCAGAGAATTTCCTTACAAATCCTGTGCTTGTCAACAATGTAAGAGGAGTTCAGGGCTACACAGGCGAGTACAAGGGCGTTAAGGTTTCCGTTATGGCAAGCGGCATGGGAATGCCTTCCATCGGAATTTACAGCTATGAGCTTTTTAACTTCTTTGAGGTGGACAACATTATACGCGTGGGTTCAGCAGGAGGAATGCAGGAAGGTGTACATGTCAGAGACCTTGTAATCGGAATGGGCGCATCGACAAATTCCAACTACGGCTCACAGTTTGGCTTGCCGGGAAGCTTTTCGGCTATAGCAAGCTATCCGCTTATGGCGGCAGCTATCGAGTCAGCGAAGGAGAACGGCGCTAACTATCACGTTGGAAATATTCTCTCATCTGATACATTCTACAGCGATGACACGGAGGCTTCCGCTAAGTGGCGCAAGCTCGGCGTTATGGCTGTTGAGATGGAGGCAGCGGCTCTCTACATGAACGCTGCGAGAGCAGGAAAGAATGCACTTGCAATTCTTACAATCTCCGACCATCTTTTGACAGGTGAGGCGACAACCGCTGAGGAGAGACAGAATTCCTTCACTCAGATGATGGAGGTTGCTCTTGAGACAGCGGTTAAGATGAGCAAGTAAATTGTCTTAGATTTGGGGGGTGTTTTTTGTGGCTGATGCAGTAACAGATGTATATGCAGCTGACGAACAGCAGCTTGCCGACATGAAGGCGTGGTTTTTTAAGGAAAACATAAGAATAAACGAGGAAAAGGCGGCTATCGAGCAGGAAAAAGAGCAGATGGCAAAGGAAAATGAGCGAATGGCGAAGGAGAAAGAGCTGTTCGAGAAAAAGCTTGAAATCCTTAAAAAGGAATTGTACAGGCTTGCGGTGGAGAAAAAAGCCATGGAGCAGGAGCGCATCCGCTTAGAGCATATGAAAAAGCAGCTCAATTCCGAGAAGGAGAGTGCCGCTTACGCCATAAAAGGACAGTCGACAATGTTCTTTCGCGGCGTTGGCAGCGAGCATGACCTCAAGAAAAGGTACAAGGATTTGCTTAAAATATACCATCCGGATAATATGTGCGGAGATACTGATACGGTGCAGCGCATCAATCAGGAATTTTCATCTCTTAAAAGAAAATACGACAGGTAATTATTGCAGGACATTGTGGATTGCGCAGTGTCCTGTTTTTTTGTGCCATTGGAGATGGTCTTTGTGGCATAGATAACCGTCCCTCGTGGCACCCACATGTGGTAAAAACTGCTTGTCGTTGTTGTTTTGCGTCTCTTTTTGTGGTTTTATAATAGATTGGTAAGCATTTACATAAAAAACACAGATTAAACACAGAAATTTGTGCAAAAAAGTGCCTACGCTTAAATGTAAGTATTTCCAATTTGTTAGAAGTGCATAAAAAAATTCCATATAATGGTTGAAATAAAGCTAAAAAGATGGTAATATAAACATATTCAGGTGTATATATGGACAGTTCGTTATACAAGTTGTGATATATATGCCAAAAATCTTTTAAGGAGGATAATATGAAACACAGGTTAGTAAAACGTGTTATCGCGTCGGTTATGGCATTACTTCTAGTAATTGGTCTTCTGCCGACGACTTTTGCGGGAGGAGGTATTAAGGTCAGTGCGGATGATGGAGCACATGAATTTGATGTGACTTCACTTACGGCTGCTGCCGATAAGGAAGAGATTGCTGATGGTACGACTCTTGGAGATGGATATTTTAAGTCCGTTGGCAAGGTTACTAAGAGAACCAACAGCGACGGAAGTGTTAAGTCCGTTGAGGTTGACAAGGCGTTAGGCGGTGGAATTGAGTTCACTGTTACAGGTACGGCTACACTTACAGTTGAGATGAGCAGCACCGGTGGAAGCAATTCATCAGCCGTAGGACTTATTAATACGGCAGACAATTCTGTTGTTGCAGAGAAGGATGGCGTTATAACAGTAACAGGTACAGGCAAGACAACTCTCACATTTGAGAATATTGCAGCTGGAACATACAGAATTGTGTCCCCTGAGAATGCAGATATGAACAGAGGAGCAAGAGTATTTTCTGCTAAGGTTGAGGAAACCATTCCGGTTCAGACCAATGAGTATACTTTTGATGCCACAGCTCTTACGGCAAATTCAGACAAAGATGCAGTTGCAGATGGAACTGTATTAGGCAGTGGTGATTATTTTAAATCTGTTGGTAAGGTTACTATGAGAACCAACAGTGATGGAAGTGTAAAGGCTATTGAAATTGATAAGGCATTAAATGGTGCTGTCGAGTTCACTGTAACAGGAACAGCATCAGCCGTTGTACAGATGAGCAGCACAGGCGGCTCTAACTCTTCAATGGTAGGTCTTATTAATGTGGCAGATGGCTCAGTTGTGGCTAACAAGGAGGGTGTTACTTCTGTAACAGGAACAAGTGCGACAACTCTTACATACGAGGGACTTGCAGCCGGAACATACAGAGTTGTGTCCCCTGAGAATGCAGATATGAACAGAGGAGCAAGAGTATTCAGCGTAGTTGTAACAGAGACAACCGGCGGTGAGCGTCCTGCAAGAGCAGACTGGGCAGGTGTTGAGGCTCCTTCTATCACAGAGGTTAAGCAGAACGGTGGTGATATTGAGGTTTCATATACAATGAATATCAGCTATGATGGAGCAGATTCGGTTGCAGTTGATATGATTGCAGAGGATGGAAGCGTAGTTGGTACACAGACATCGACTGATTCATCCAAGGCAGTTGTATTTACTCCTTCAGCTTCAGGAAGCTACAGCTTCAAAATCACAGCCAAGAGAGCTGACTGTGAGGACAAGGCTGGCAATGCAACAGACGTGTTTGCATACGTTCTTCCACTTGCGGCACCTTCAATCGAGAGTGCAACAAGCGTGGGAAATGGCAGTGTAAATGTAGTATGGAGTGCAGTTGCGGAGGCAACAGGTTATGAAGTATATGCAGGTGAGACTCTTGCAGGTACTACAGAGGGAACAGAGTTTACAGTTACAGGTCTTACAGTTGGCGAGAAGTATTCATTCACTGTGAAGGCGGTAAGAGGTGACGACAGAAGCGAGGCTTCACAGGCAGTTGAGGCTACCGTAACAGCAGACGAGCAGCAGGTATGGGGCTTTACAAGATATGGTTCATCTACAGATGATAGTAATAATGGTTATACAGGAAGTGCCAACGATGGTAGCGTGACAGTATACAGTGAGGGCGGAAAGGGTAAGATTGTTCCTAACTCTACAGATGGTGTTGCATTCTATTATACAGCAGTTCCTACAGACTATAACTTCACACTTAGAGCTAAGGTTCATGTTGACAAGTGGAAGCTTTCAAACGGACAGGAAGGCTTTGGTATCATGGCTACAGACCGTCTTGGACAGAATGGTGATACAAACCCTGTATGGAATAACCAGTACATGGCTATTGCTTCTAAGGTTGAGTATTTATGGAATGCAGAGAAGAACGCTGTAGACACAACAGGTACTAAGTATTCAATGAAGTTAGGTCTTGGCGTTATCGCAAAGACAGGTGTTACAAAGGATAATTTGGCAAAGCTTGAGGCAAATGACACAGCTACAGTTCAGAACGAGTTCAAGAGCGTTACAACAACACTTGACACGACAGCAGCACAGAGCGGTCTTGGTGCAGGAACTTACAATATCGTGGGAAATGCAGAGGCAGCAGTTGACGGAACAATAGCAGAGATGACAGATTTCATACTTGAAATCCAGAAGAACAACACAGGTTACTTTGTCACATATTATGATGAGAACGGAAATGTCATTGCACAGCAGAAGAATTATGACCCGGAAGCACTCAACAAGATTGATTCTGAAAACGTATATGTAGGTTTCTTTGCATCAAGAAATGCAAGAGCAACATTTACGGATATCAAGTTTTCAACAGTACTTGCCTCTGAGGATGTGGCAGGTGAGGAGAAGCCTGTTACTTATGTGACTCCTGTGGTAAATGTGACATCAGCTAAGGTTGCCAACACAGAGAGCTATACATTCAGCATGAATTCAAATGTTGATGGTACAGTTGATGTAACATTAAATGGAGAGACAGTTGCCACAGCTCTTGCTGTAAAGGCAGGAGTTACCCTTGATGTTCCAATGACACTTACATCGGAGTCCAACAATGATATCGCGGCTGTATTCACACCAGACCCGAATTATGTTCCGGGAGCTGATATGCAGCTTGCAAACACTGACCCTATCAATATAAGTCTCACTGTTGTGAGAAATAATTCTTACGCAGCCCTCACAAATATCTATGTTGCTCCTAACGGAACATCATCAGGTGATGGTTCAAAGGAAAATCCGGTTGACATTTACACAGCAGTTAAGTATGTACAGCCGGGACAGACAATTGTTATAACAGAGGGTACATATCTTCTTGACAGCACTGTAAGAGTTGAGAGAGGCGTAAACGGTACAGCTGAGAAGAATATCCGCATGGTGGCTGACCCTGCAGCTTCTACAAGACCTGTATTTGATTTCCAGGGCAAGTGTGCAGGTATGGTACTTGGCGGTGATTATTGGTACTTCAACGGATTTGACTGTACACATTCACAGAATGCACAGAAGGGTATTCAGGTATCAGGAAGCCATAACGTACTTGACAATATCAACACATACCACAATGGAAACACAGGACTTCAGATAAGCCGTCTCTACTCAACAGATACAAGGGAGCAGTGGCCTTCATACAACCTTATTCTTAACTGTACATCATACGGCAATGCAGATGCAGGTTATGAGGATGCTGATGGTTTCGCAGCTAAACTTACTGTAGGCGATGGCAATGTATTTGACGGATGTTTAGCTTACAACAATGCGGACGATGGATGGGATTTGTTTGCAAAGGTTGAGTCCGGTTCAATCGGTTCTGTTACAATTCAGAACTGTGTAGCTTATGGAAATGGCTATCTTGAGGATGGCACAGATGCAGGAAATGGAAATGGCTTTAAGATGGGCGGAGACAATATGTCCGGTTATCACAAGCTTATCAATTCCTACGCATTTAACAACAAGGCAAAGGGTATCGACTCTAACAGTTGTCCTGATATTCAGGTATCAACAAGCATCTCATATAACAATGAGAGCTACAATGTAGCACTTTATACAAACAATGCAGCTAACACAGATTTTGCTGCAACAGGTATCATTTCATTCAAGGACTCAAATGTAAAGAGCGGTCTTACAACAGGTGAGCAGTTCAAGCCAAAGGGTTCACAGGATGAAGGTAAGTATGTGACAGACAATAACTATTACTGGGATGGCTCTAAGTCAGCTAACAATTCAGGGGCAACAGTTGATGTGGCTTCATGGTTTAAGACACTTGAGTTCACAGGTGTTACAAGAAATGCTGACGGAACACTTAACCTTAACGGTTTCCTTGAAACTACTGAGGTTGTACCAGAAGGGGTTGGTGCACGTCCTACAGGAACACCTTCTAAGACAGTGGTTATTGACGGTGAGACACCAATTGAGGAGCCTACACAGGCACCAAGCAATTCTGATACACCAAGTGGCACATCAGTTGGCAATTCTGTAGTTTCGGGAACGGACAGCACTGTTACAGAGACAGCAGGCAAGGATGGCTATATTTCAAATGATGTATTCACAGAGCTTATCAAGGACAACAAGACACTTGTTGTTAACGTAAAAGATGAGAACGGAAATGTTGCAGCGACATTTACAATTGATGGTTCAACATTCAATTCTGTTCCTGACTCATTGTTCAGATTAAATGTAAGATTTAATGATTATGCTCCGGCCTCTGAGAAGGCAAAGGAGATATTAAAGGTTGAGGATAAGGATATGCTCGTATGCACATTCGACTCAGTTGGATATCTCAACGGTAAGGTGAGCATAACTGTTAAGGCTGACGGCTTTGAGGCAGGAACACAGTTGAAGCTCTACTACTACAATGAGGAGCTCAACACTGTTATGGATAAGAACCAGACAGTGACAGTTGGCGAGGATGGCAAGGTTACATTCACGGTTGACCACTTCTCAACTTATGTGCTTGTCAACGCAGGTCAGGCGCTTATCACAGCTCCTTCAACAGGATTTAGCTCATCTGCATCAGCTCTTATGGGAATTATGCTCTTAGCAGGTGGAGTTGCAGGAACATGCTTCTTTAGAAAGAGAAGATAACAGTGCAAAAATAGTTTGGACAGTATAAGAACATTGTTCGGCATTTTTATTTGATAATAGTTCAGTATGGATGAACTGTTGGAAAACATGCAAAAAGTGATTTTATTGCTGGTCAAAAATGACTGCCTCGGCTGATGTAAGTATCAGCCGGGGCAGTTTTTATTTTATTTTAATAAATCTTAGTCTGTATCAGGTTGATAAAATAAGGTGGCAGTGCTATTATTAGAAAAAGCTTAAAAGAGGAGAGAAAAGTGAAGAGTTATAGTCTAAAAAAGGTATTTATCATAATCGCATTTGCAGGGCTTGTGTTGTTTGCGGTTCTGAACGCCTCAAGCATTTCGGGCAAGGTTGCGCTGATTGGAAGTATACTCATGCCTTTCTGGATAGGTATTTTCATGGCATTCATACTCAACATGCTTATGGTTCCAATACAGAAGTTTCTTGTGCGGTTTGTCTTTAAGAAGAATAATAAGCCGGCGAAGCCGATTTCGATTGTGCTGTCATATCTTATATTTATACTGATAATAGTCGCGCTGCTTGCGTTTGTGATACCGGAGCTGACAAAGAGCATAGCGGCATTTGCAAATAACTGGGACACATATATAGACCAGTTCCAAAAGATGGTCAATGACATTACACAAAAGTATGACTTTGATTCGGTGGATTTCAATAATATTGTGGCAAGCTTTTCGGACAATATCGAAAAATTTGTGAATAAAGCGCTGACCTATATCGGAAACATGGTTCCGCAGGTTGTGTCATTTATGAGCAATATTGTTAGTTTCCTGTTCAACATAATAATGGCGATTGTCATCTCAGCAAATATTCTTGTCTACAAGGAGAAATTGATTAACCAGATATCAAGGACTGTGAAAGTGGGCCTTCCAAAGTTATATGACAGGCTTGCAAAGCTTGCGGTGGTTACATCGGACACGTTCAGAAGATATATTTCTGGTCAGTGCGTGGAGGCACTTATTCTGGGCGGTCTTTGTTATATAGGAATGGTGATATTCAGATTTGACTATGCGCTTCTTATAAGCACGGTCATAGCTGTGACGGCACTTATACCGGTGGCTGGTGCTTACATTGGTGGTGCGGTGGCATTTATACTGCTTGCCATAATATCACCGATTAAGGCGATTATGTTTATTGTATATCTTGTGATACTACAGCAGATTGAGACAAATCTTATATATCCGAGAGTTGTCGGCTCGTCGCTTGAGCTTCCGGGCATCTGGGTAATATTTGCGGTCACGGTTGGCGGCGGGGCATTCGGAATACTTGGAATAATGTTCGCTGTGCCTGTCATGTCGGTGGCATACAAATTTATAAGGGAAGCTGTTGTGAACAGGGAAAATAAGCCGGCAAAAGAAGATTTTGTAAAAGCGGGCAACGCGATTGTTGAAGCAGACAATGTTTCTGAGAAAAGAACTGTTGACGAAAAAGTTCATGGTGATGAATAGAATATTGCTATTGAGATTATTCGTGCAGTTGTAATGATATTTGATTTAGTCAAGTAAATTTTTTCTGTTTTAGTGTTTTAAAGTATTATAGTGATTTTGGTTGACAAATCAGAGTACAGTTGTTAAAATATTAGATAACGTCCGATATATTTACAGAATGTGAATACATAGAAGTTGTGGAGAATTAAATAACATGATTTCGGATATGAATTTATGAAATATGTACATGAACGTATCGGATGATGATTTATGGAGGTGCTTATGAGACAGAGAGTATTTTCGCTGTTGGTTGAAAATGAAGCCGGAGTGCTCAGCAGAATAGCCGGACTTTTCAGCCGCAGAGGTTACAATATTGACAGTCTTACTGTAGGTGTCACGGAAAATCCATCAGTATCACGAATGACTGTCGCAGCTTCGGGCGAGGATGATGTCCTTGACCAGATTGAAAAGCAGCTTTCCAAGCTTATCGACGTGAAGAAGATAGAGGTTCTTCCGGATGGCGCGTCTGTGTGCAGAGAGCTTATTCTTTGCAGAGTGAAGTGCAATGCACAGGAGCGCTCACAGGTTATCACTGTGGCGGAAGTGTTCCGCGCTAAAATTGTCGACGTAGCACCTGAGAGTGTTATGATAGAACTTACGGGAAATGAAGCTAAACTTACAGCATTCCTTGGGCTGTTAGATGGCTATGAGATTCTAGATTTAGCCAGAACAGGTCTCACAGGACTTAAAAGAGGTGTCATTGCGTAGTTATCGCCGCGCAACTACATAGAAATACTTTTTATATTCAGGAGGATATTAAAATGGCAAAGATTTATTATCAGGAAGACTGTAACCTTTCCTTACTTGATGGCAAGACAATCGCAGTTATCGGCTATGGCTCACAGGGTCATGCACATGCTCTTAACGCTAAGGATTCAGGTTGTAATGTAATTATCGGTCTCTACGAGGGAAGTAAGTCATGGGCTAAGGCAGAGGCACAGGGCTTTGAAGTATATACAGCAGCAGAGGCAGCTAAGAGAGCAGACATTATTATGATTCTCATCAACGATGAGCTTCAGGCAAAGCTCTACAAGGAGTCAATCGAGCCAAATCTTGAGCCGGGCAACATGCTCATGTTTGCACATGGTTTCAACATTCATTTCGGACAGATTGTCCCACCTAAGGGCGTTGATGTTACAATGATAGCTCCTAAGGGACCTGGCCATACAGTAAGAAGTGAGTATCAGGCAGGTAAGGGTGTTCCTTGTCTCGTAGCTGTACATCAGGATGCAACAGGTAAGGCTCTTGACCTTGCACTCGCTTATGCACTTGCAATCGGCGGCGCAAGAGCAGGTGTTCTTGAGACAACATTCAGAACAGAGACAGAGACAGACCTCTTCGGTGAGCAGGCAGTTCTTTGCGGCGGTGTATGTGCACTTATGCAGGCTGGTTTTGAGACACTTGTTGAGGCAGGATATGATGAGAGAAATGCTTACTTTGAGTGTATCCATGAGATGAAGCTCATCGTTGACCTCATCTATCAGTCAGGTTTCTCAGGAATGAGATATTCTATCTCCAACACTGCTGAGTACGGTGACTACATCACAGGTCCTAAGCTCATCACAGAGGAGACAAAGAAGACCATGAAGAAGATTTTAAAGGATATTCAGGATGGTACATTCGCAAAGGACTTCTTGCTCGATATGTCAAGCGCAGGCGGACAGGCTCACTTCCGTGCTATGAGAAACTTAGCAGCAGAGCATCCATCAGAGAAGGTTGGTGCTGAAATCCGTAAGCTCTATAGCTGGAACAATGAGGAAGATAAGCTCATCAACAACTAATATTATAAAACATAAGCTCCGCGGAGAAAGAAAATTCCTCGCGGAGCTTTTTGCTTATATTGATAATGTCAAACTGACGTGAAATGGATTCTGCTTTTATAAACATAAGTATATGGTACTTATTTAGATATTTATTTTGATTATATCTTCACGTTCAAGAAGCAGAAAAAATTCTTAATTTTATTCGATATCGAGCAGCTTATTTATGGCAGGAGCCATTTCGGGGTGCTCACGCAGCGCAAATATAACTTTTTTCTCGTACTCGGTTGCGTTAATAGGGGTATTTTCCTTGTATCCGAAGGTGCTTAAAATGTCATCGACCTGATATATCTCGCACAGGATTAGCAGTGTGTCGGCATCGGGCTGTGACTGACCGCTTTCCCAGCCGTAAAGAGTTTTGTCCGCTATATTTATTGATTTGTCGCCAAGTCTTAGAACTACATCGTGTACAGTCAGAGAGTTCTTTTTTCTCAGCTCCTTTAGAACCTTAGCTATCATCTCATTTTTCATATATTCCTCTATTCCTCCATGCAGGATATGCAGCTTGTAAAAAATTCCGTAAAGCAGGATGTGTAAAATTATATTTATAATAATATTACACAACAATTTTTTAAGGTGCATATTTTTACCATAAGTATTGTTTTATTTGATTGAATTTATTTATTCTGAAATAGTTCGTTTGAAATTATATCCGGAGTTTTCATAATTTTATACATAATGGGAATATTCCTTTTGCTGTCTGTGTAACAAAAGAAAATATTCCATTCTTATAATATCCCAGCAAAAGATACAGGTCAAATCATTCTTAGTTTTAAAGAATTATTATGTTGAAATTCTTAAAAACACAGACTATAATAGAAATAAGTTCTGTGAATTATGGAATAGCCGTTTTATATAGCTGTATATACAAATATATTCACAGATAAAAATAATCCTGATACGAATGGAGCTTTGAAGGTGGACAGACAGACCGTGACACAGCGGATAGCGCGTTATATAAGAGATAATCATATATCTGTAGTGCAGATTCAGCGTGATATTGCAATTCCTACTGACAAGTTGATGTGTGAAAATGGCGGTGAGCTGGATGCGGCGGAGTTTTTGGAGCTGTGCAGGTATCTTAATGTCAGACCAGAAAGTTTTAAGACTGATTGCTAAGCTTAAAAACATAGAAATAAGCATAATTAAGTACGTTAAAACAAGGAGAAATGAATGAGGCATTACAGGTGCACAGTGCACAATATAGAGCTGGGGAAAAATTATTGCGATGAGTGTGGCAGCAGGGAGCATGTGGAGAGTACATCGGATATCTACTACTGTATGGAGTGCAATGTTCCGATTTACGAGGAGATATGTCCGGTCTGCAATAGTGAAGGTAAGAGAATAGCCACGGATTTGAGACCTGTGTTTCCTAGGGAGAGGCTTCTGTATGAGATATTGGAGAATGAACCGCTAAAATATATAAATTCCTCCGTCTGGAATGCGTCCGGCAATTATTATCTGATAGACGGGACATTAAGGCGTTTTAATGTGGGAAGGCTTGCGAAGCTGTCGGACGAGGATATAGACAGGATAAGGCAGCAGCTTTTCGAGTATGAGGAGCAGAATAAAAATAACAGATTTGATGAGTATGTGAGCCGTTTTGTGGAGTGCAACAGCAAGCGTTACGATGAGATAACGCAGGAGGCACTGAGCTACATACAGGAGGTGGCGGCAGAATACGATGCGAAGGACATGTTTGTGTCATTCTCGGGCGGCAAGGACTCAACAGTCACATCCGATTTGGTGATGAGGGCTTTGAGCAACCCTAAGATACTTCATATATTCGGGGACACCACATTGGAGTTTCCAAAGACTGAAGAGTATGTTAGGAGATTTAAGAAGTCTCATCCTATGACTCCGGTGCTCTCCTCAAGAAATAAGGAGAAGAATTTTTCTGAGCTGTGTGAGCTTATAGGGCCGCCGAGCCGTGTCATGCGTTGGTGCTGTACGATTTTTAAGACGGGGGCAATCAACAGGAAGCTCACGGCTCTTTTTAAGGATAAGACGAAAATATTAGCGTTTTATGGAATAAGGCGAAGTGAGTCGGCGAGCCGAAGCAAGTACGAGAGGGAGACCGAGGGGCGCAAGATATCAAAGCAGAACACAGTGTCTCCCGCTATCGACTGGATGGATTTTGACATCTGGCTGTACATATTGAAGAGAAAAATTGATTTTAACGAGGCGTACACTTATGGCTATGCGAGGGTTGGGTGCTTCTGCTGCCCGAACAACAGCGTGTGGTCGGAGTTTCTATCTAAGATATATATGCCTGAGCAGTACGGAAAATGGCAGGCTTTTCTGGTTGATTTTGCGGCGAAAATCGGAAAGCCGGATGCCGAGGAGTATGTACGCACAGGTAAATGGAAGGCAAGGCAGGGCGGAAATGGGATAGCCTACGCGGACAATGCCGTGGTAAGCTTTACGCCGTGTGTTCTTGAGGAGAACAGCTACAATTATGAGCTGTTAAAGCCCATAGATGATGAATTGTACGAGCTTTTTAAGCCGTTTGGATATTTGGATTTTAACATGGGAAATGCGCGTCTGGGCGAGGTGTATGTACTCAATAGAAAAGGTGTGCAGATGCTCAGGCTTCAGGGAAGAAAGGGCAGCACGCATCTAAAGATTACCATACTAGACCATCACATAGACAGGGCTAAGACCGTGGAGGCAGCCGAGGAGAAGGTGAAGTGTCAGCTCACGAAGTATCAGCTCTGTATGGGCTGCCGCGCTTGTGAGGGTGTGTGCAGGCACGGTGCGATAAGGCTTGAGAGCATGCCCGACGGCGGCAGCAGGTACCACATAGACGATGAGAAATGTGTGCGCTGTGCGGAGTGCGTGAACCATTTCAATTCGGGGTGCTATATGAAAAAGGTGCTGGCGGTGAAGAGAAGCTGAGCTTTAAGAGAATAGCCAAATCAGAAAAGTACACAAAAAACAGTAACTTGGTTAAGAATGTGGAAAGACACATGTACTTGTCATGGAAAATTGGAGGAAAGTTATGTCAGAAAAGACTGTCAAGATAAGGTTAAAAGGGCATGAGACATTTATATTGCGGGAGGGCTGGCTTGCCAAGGGGCTTAGGGCTGTGTCAGATAATCCCAAGGTTTTTTCAGAGTATGCGGGAGCGGATGCTCTCGGCGTTGGAACGAACATGGCAAAGGCTATCCGCTACTGGCTTAGGGCGGGTGGCATCACAGTTGAGGGAAAGGGGGACGTGAGACTAAGCCCTCTTGGAAAGCTGATAGAAAAATATGATGCGTACTTTGAGGATGCGTTTACACTGTGGCTTTTTCATGCCAATCTCGCTTGCAATGCGCAGCTTGCGACGAGCTGGTATGTGTTTTTTAACAGGATAGGAAATGAGGAGTACACAAAGGATGAGCTTTGCGGTGCTATGATGCGCGAGCTTAGGACATATTCCATGCAACAGGAAATTCCCGAAAGTTCGGTTTCGGCTGATGTCACAGCGATAATAAATATGTACTCAAGGGAGAAGAACCTGGACTATGACCCGGAGGAGAAGAAGGTCAGTCCGTTTTCTGAGCTTACACTTTTAAAGAGAAATAACGGTGCATACAAAAAATATATGCCGTCGCAGGAGATTTTATCGGACATGGCTGTGCTCTATCTTATAAGAAGATATTTTGAAGATGAAAAAACGGACAGTGTGAGCATAGATACTTTGCTGAACGGAGACAGACTTCCGGGAAAAATATATAATCTGAACCGTGTAAATCTCAATTTTTACCTCGATAAACTGGCATCTGAGGGCTATATTGCGGTGAACAGGACGGCGGGGCTTGACATGGTGTACGCGCAGAGCGATATAACACCTGAAAATGTCGTGGAGAAATACTATTTGGACAAGTCAGAAAATCAGAGGGGATAGCGATGAAGGAAAGATTAAAGGATTGGGTTAAGATAGATAAGAGATTTGAAAATTCGGTAAATCTTTATCTGGATTTGGATAATACTAAAAAGATAGATGATTATGTATATACACGTTCCTCACAGAATATTATAGATTACTATCTCGGCAACATAGATAAGGACAGGGAGCACGCGACAATGCTCATCGGGCCTTACGGAAAGGGAAAGTCACACACGTTGCTTGTGCTTTTAGATAAATTAAGGCACATGGAAAAGCCTTATCTTCCCGTGATAATTTCTGGTACAAACGAGGACTTAAACCACGCATTTTTAATCGGAATTAATGATGCGCTAAAGCGCACAGGGCTTATGGATATTGCGCCGGAGAGCTACTACAGCGAGGCACTTAAAAAGATTGAACAGTGGAAAAATAATTTTCCGGAGGCATACAGCCATTTTTTGCGGGAGCTCACAAAAAACGGATGCGCCGATGCCGATACATTTTGTCAAAGGCTTGAAAAAAATGACAGACAGGCACTCGATTTATTTTGCAGGATTTATCCGACGGTGACGAGCGGAAGTGAATTTAACCCTATAGTAATGCTTGAGACCGTGAGAATATATGAGCAGATTAAGGCGGTTTTGGCGCGCGATTATGGCTATGCGGGCATTTACATAATATTCGACGAGTTCAGCAAGTACATAGAGGGACATGAAAAGGAGACATTTTCAAGGGACATGAAGGTGTTGCAGGATATGTGTGAGCTTGCACAAAGAGGCTCACAGGGGCGCATGTTCATAACTTTCGTGGCACACAAGAGCATTAAGGAATACGGGGCGAAGCTTCCGGCTGACATGAGAAATGCTTTCCGTGGGGTCGAGGGGCGAATAAAGGAAGTTCTCTTTGTCGTTTCATCGCAGAATAATTATGAGCTCATAGGAAATGTCCTAAAGAAGGATGAAGCCGTCCTGAAAAAAATTCCTGAAATAAAAAGATATTACGAAAATTCATTAAATTCCTACAGATTTTCATGTTTTTCCGGCTTGTTTGACGAGGAGGACTTCAAAAAATATGTTGTGTGCGGATGTTTTCCGCTTATGCCGCTGACAGCTTATATGCTGCTTCATATAAGCGAGAAGGTCGCACAGAACGAGCGAAGTATATTTACATATCTGTCACACGATGAAAAGGGAAGTCTGTGCAGAATGATAGAGGAATGTGAGACGGACTCAGCTGATTACGGCGTTACGGCGGACACGGTGTACGATTATTTCAAAAATTTGTTCAGGGAAGAGGCATCGGACACGATTGTCCACAATGAATGGCTCAAGGCTGAGTATGCGCTCTCGAAAACTGACGATGCGCTTGAGAGAAAGCTTATAAAAGTGATTGCACTTATAGGCATAATCGACATGCCCGATGAACTTTTGGCGGATGTGCCTCAGCTTGCCGGCGCGCTCAATCTCTCTGATGCGGAGTGTAAAAAAATCGTCGATGCGCTGGTCGCTAAAAAGATTATCATATACCGCTCAAGAAAACATTCCTACAGTTTTTACAACAATGTGGGAGTGGACATTCAGGCGGAGATTTCATCGAGGGCGGCAAAACTTTCGGCTGATGTTGATATATTGGGGACGCTTGGGGCGATTTCAGAGTACGATTATGTGCTTCCGAAAAAATATAATCAGATATATTCGATGACAAGATATTTTGAGTATGTATTCATGTCACCGGAACAGATAAGTAAGCTGCCTTCACCTGACATTCTGTTTGAGGAACATTTTTCCGACGGAAAAATCGTGGTTGTTGTGGCTGACAGACAGGTTGATTATGGCACAGAGCTTTCCACAAAGCTTATGGACGACAGGATAGTTGTGCTTGTTGCGCATGGAGTGTTTGACAGGAGCGAGAGCATAAGAAGGTATATTGTGGCGCAAAGTCTCATAAAAGACAGGGCATTTATCGAGGATAACCTTGTACTTGAGAAGGAACTTGTAAACTACTGTGACGATATTTCCTACGAGATAAACAGGTACCTTGAGACGGCATATAATCCTGAGAGCGGTGCGTGTGCAGTGTTCCACAACGGTGAGAGCTTTAAATCCGGTTTCGGTAATGGAGTGAGCTTTAACATGTTTTTAAGTGATATAATGGCTGGATATTACAATAATTCTCCTATTGTAAACAATGAGCTTATAAACAGACAGAACATATCATCACAGAATAAAAAGGCGAGAAATAAGATTATAGATATGCTTCTCGCACATGAGGATTTTTCGGCGTTGGAGAAGGGAACATCTCCGGAGTCGACAATCTACAGGGCGGTGCTTATGAACACTGGTGTCCTTGGAAATGTGACTTTAGACCGCGGTTGTGAGGTCGTGCTCTCGGAAATCAAGAGATTTATCTCGATGTGCGACAGCAATAAGTGTTCTTTTAAAGTGCTCTATGACCGCCTTATGGGAAGCGGTTATGGAGTTAGAAAGGGAATTATTCCGATATATCTGGCATTGTGCATTTCAAGGCTTCAGGACAAGCCGGTTGTAAGCCTGAAGGACAGAGAGGTAAATATTGATGCCGCCATACTCGGAAATATAAATGATGCACCGCAGAATTATTTTTTGTATGTGGAGCATGAGACCATAGAAAAGCAGAATTATATTGCGGGAATTGTGGATTTGTTCGGGATTAAGACGAAGGTGGCAGGCGCGCCGCAGGACAGGGAAGTGTTGGACGGCATACTGAGATGGTTTCGCTCACTCCCACAGGCAGCGGCAAATGTGGGACGCGACATTTCTGTGTCGGAGGATATGGAGACAGCGCTGAGAGGTCTGTGCTCGGCACTTAGACGGCAGGATTACAATCCGCATGAGTTTTTGTTTGATGAGCTTCCTAGGGCAGTTGGAGTTAAGGAAAATGAGCTCTCGGATGTGCCACAGAGACTTGGAGGGTTGAAGCATTACATGGACGGTTATCTTGATGTGCTGTCGGGCGAGGTTGCGGATATAGTAAAGAGACGCTGTGGCGCGGACACATCGGACAGTCTGCACGCTGTGCTTGAAGG
>JBNMKO010000069.1:0-18138 GCA_050874385.1 Eubacteriales bacterium | reverse complement strand
GGAAACCAACACCCGGAAAATCGAAATCCATTATAGCTTTGTCGGACAGGTTGATACCGAGCAGGAGCCGACGCAAGTTGTCAACCATGACCGCCGCAACATGGTAGATGTAAAAAGTATCGCTATCTAACCCCAGCAAAAGTCACACCAGAAACGCCGTCGTCAATGAAAAATATGGCATTTGAAAAGCCATTGTCTTTTGCGTACTTCAAAAGGATTTTCTTCTGGTTTGCAATGCTGTTGCTCTCCCCGTCAAGGGCGTCCTCTTGAGAAAGTCTTGCATATAAAGCAGTAATGTTGTCGGGATAATTATTTGTTGTTGTCATGTGTTCATTCCTCCTGTAATGAACGCCCGACAAACAGGTTGCTGTCTTTATTATAGCGAACATAATTTTTATTGTCAGCAGGCATTTTTGAAATTTCTGATTTTATGAGCCGTTCCATTTTGTCATAGAGCAGTTCAGAGCCGCCGCAAATCGTTGATACCTCATAAAGCGTACCGCCTATTTTGTAAACAACGGTTTCGTGCAGCGGATTGCTCTTTTCCGGCAACAAATTGTTGTGTTCTGTTTCTCGTTTCCTTTCCATTCCGGTCACGTCCTTTCCCTGTTTTAAGAAGTGAGAAGTTTCTCAGCAAGCATAGGAAAAGAGTACCCTTTTCCGTAAAATGCGTCGCATTTTGCTTGTTGGGAAGTTTCCCAAACCCTCATTTTTCTTTCACTACCTACAACACCGCACAAGGCGATTTTGACAAAGGTTAAACGAAAATTTTTCAAAGAGTTTTTCTCACTTCTTAATACGGGAAAATTTCTGAAATGCCAAAAGTGGAAAGAAAGTTTGCAACAAATTTTTTATTCATTTACACTATCTATGAGTTTACAAAAGAGCGCATGAAAAGCGAGGAAAAATAAGTTTTGAAAGTATATGATTGTATAAAGGAGGCACACGAATGGAATGGTTAAAAAAATTAAGTACAGCCATAGACTACATAGAGCATAATCTGGACAATGACATATCGTATGACGAAGCTGCGCAGATCGCCTGTTGTTCACCTTTTTATTTTCAACGTCTTTTCTCTTATGTGTCGGGGATTTCGTTGTCAGAATATATCCGCCGCAGAAGAATGACACAAGCGGCGTTTGAATTGCAGCGGACAAATGCGAAAGTGATTGATATTGCCTTGAAGTATGGATATACTTCCCCGACTTCATTTAACCGGGCATTTCAAAGTGTTCACAATATCACCCCGACTGCCGCGCGCAATCTGGGAAGCACGTTAAACGCATACCCCGCAATTCGTTTTTCAGTTCAAATCACAGGAGGAAATGCTATGGCATATCACATTGCAGAGAAATATCCCATGCGTATGGTGGGGGTTCGTATTCCATTATCCACAGACATGGAAGAAAATTATAGGATTATTCCAGAATTTTGGAAGTCTGTTTTAAGCAGCAATTTGTTTTCAGAAATATGTGTTTTGTCTAATCAATCCCCCAAAGGGATATTAGGTATTAGCGCATATGAAAGTCCGCAAAGAATATTTTATTATATCGCAGTTGCCACAGACGCACCCGTACCACCCGATATGTTTGAATTTGAAATTCCTGCGGCTACATGGGTTGTCTTTGAAAATAATGGTTTTTTCAAAGAGAATGTGCAGAGTGTTTTCAAAAGATTTTATACAGAGTGGTTGCCTTTTTCGGGCTATGAATACGCAGAACTTCCAGATATAGAGGTATATCCTGTCTGTGAGGAAACGCCTATAAGTGGACACTCCGAAGTATGGATAGCTATAAATAAGGACAAGGAGGGTAAAAAATGTACCATTTGAGATTAAAGGGCGAACATTATCAAATGGGCGTTAAGAGAGGAAAGATTTTTCAAAAATGCAACATAACCTTTCCACTGCATCTTGACGACTTTCAGATGAAATACGGAAGAGAAAGTGAACGGATATTAAAAGGTTATTTTCCAGAAGTATGCGAAGAAATACGGGGTATCAGCGATACCATAGGCGTGGACTATATAACCTTTGCTTCATGGCTTTTATGTATGGGCTGTTGTATGTATAATCTGGAAGATAATATCCCTGTCGAAATTAGGGGGTGTACTGCTTTTGCTTATTCCAAAGACGGAAAAGTCATTTATGGACGTAACAATGATTTGCCCCCGTATTTGAAAAGCGGAAGTAAAAGCGAAATCTATTCCCCGTCAAATGGAAACAAATTTAACATAACAACTTCTTCTTTCATCAACGGCGAGGAGGGGCTGAATGAGCATGGGCTGGCTGTCGCAATGACTTTTGTTATGACCAGTCTGGAAAAAATACGGGCAGGCTTTAATTCGTGTTTTATCGTGAGGTATTTGCTTGAAAAAGCAGATAGTACAGACAACGCAATCTCTATGCTTATGGAATTACCGATAGCTTCAAATTGTAATATTCTTATCGCAGATAAAAGCGGAAAAATGGTTGTAATTGAATGTACACCATTCACAAAGAGGATACGGGAAGCTGAAAATGTGGACGGCGGTAAAATCGTGTGTACTGTAAACAACTTTACTTCTGATGAAATGAAGCTGCATGACGCCGCAAATGGTGACGATTATCATGCCACTAAACGTTATCATACCGTTATGGATAGTTTCCATGCCCACATAAACGGAAATCTCATTGAAGCGACAGAACAGCTCTTAAAAGGGGCTTATGGGTTTATATGTCAATATGATGATGAGCCGGATTTTGAAACGGTCTGGAGTTCTGTATTTGATTTGGAAAGTCTGATAATATATCGCGCAGAGGGTGATCCGCGGAAAAAGAAATTTCTTGTAGACAGCAGATTACATGACATTGTGCAAGGAAAATAGGACTTTGGAAATATATCAATGGATAACATGCCCTGTATGTAAAGGCAAAACACGCAACAAAGTCCGAACAGACACTGTTTTAATTAACTTCCCTCTATATTGCCCGAAATGCAAACAAGAAACGCTGATTAACCTACAACAATTTCATATATCAGTTATCAGAGAGCCAGACGCACAGACGTAGAGCCGATAGCACGCTTGAAATATAGCGGCTATTGGCTCTTTTCTTTTGGACGGAGGTATTATTATGCCATTTACTGTTATTATAGGACTATCCAATTCGTCAAAAAAATCCTAACCGATACAACGGCATATTTCGCCCATAAATATGCACTGTCAGTTCCTTGCGTATGCTCTTATATCTCATATCATTCAAACGCTCATGTAGCTTTTTGTTACATGGGCGTTTGTTGTAATAGCCCCCGACTGGGAAGAAAGGGGGTGAATAAATATGAGATATTCTGAACAATTCAAAGAGCATATTGAATATACGTTCAATGCCTTTTGCAAAACCGTACTGCGCAATGCGGCAATCAACGCATACCGCGATATGAAAAGGAAACAAAAACGGGAAGTATCGCTTAACTACCTGATGTCTGAAACATCTTTTGAACCATTTACAATGGATATTTACTTTGAACAGTACGATAAGCCGACTGTCTTTATCGTACAAAGTCATGAAATTATTATTGTAAACGAACGGTTAGCCATTGCATTATCCCGATTGCCGGAACAAAGGCGCGTTGTCTTGCTGATGTACTTTTTCCTTGGCTACACTGATACAAAAATCGGAAATGAGTATGGACGCAGCAGAAGCACCGCTAACTACTGGAAATTAGCAGCATTGAAGCAGTTAAAAAAGAATGGGAGAAAACAAAACATGAGGAATAGAAAACTGGTATCTTTTGAAGTCATTGAAAAAGCTGTCGCCGGAGAGCCGGACGCGATAGACACAGTATTGCGGCATTACACAGGACACATAAAATATTTGTCCAACTATCAAGGAGGTATCAATGATGATATTCGAGACCGATTGAAAGCACAGCTTATGAAAGCTATCTTACAGTTTCAGTTTGACCGATAATGAGTAGCAAAGCCAAAAACAGCCATCAAGGGTAAACTTTGCGCTTCGCGCCCTTGACTGCTGTTTTCGTCCTTGCTGTTGGGTGGTCAAGAGAGCGTAATCGGATAACCCAACACCGGGAGTTACTACTGTATTCAAAGCTCACCCGATAAATCACCTTGTGAATTCGTTTTTCGGGGTAGTGTGTTACGCAATAGAGGGTATTTTCCTCTTGATTTGTAAGGCTTTTAAGGCGCGTTAAGTACGGGGGTAATGGTTTTATACTCATATCCTTAAAAATGGCGTTCTACTGCGTAACAAAAACAGAGAGCCAACCACCGTTGAAAGTGATTAACTCTCTGTTCTTGTTTGCACCCTGTTTGTCAGCCGTTAAGTTGGTTTGTTTTCAATACTTCCTTATCGGCGTTTAACAAATCGAGTCCCCCTTTCAGTTAAAACTATTTTTTAATAGTCATTTTGTGTACAAAATAATTACTTCAAACTGCTTTAAACTTCATAGCAGAGAATGTTGTTTTTGCCAAATTACTTGCCAAAATATCTGTCCAACATGCCCTTGAATGCGCGTCCATGTCTTGCCTCATCCTTAGCCATCTCGTGAACTGTGTCGTGGATTGCGTCGAGATTGTTCTTCTTAGCGCACTTTGCAAGGTCGAACTTGCCGTTGGTTGCGCCGAACTCACAGTCAACTCTCCATGCAAGGTTGTCCTTTGTGGATGCCTTCATATTAGGCTCTAAGTCCTCACCTAACATCTCAGCGAACTTAGCTGCGTGCTCTGCCTCCTCGTAAGCTGCCTTCTCCCAGTAGAGACCAATCTCAGGATATCCCTCTCTGTGTGCGATACGAGCCATGCAAAGGTACATTCCTACCTCGGAGCACTCGCCCTCAAAGTTAGCCTTGAGCTGCTCGAAGATGTACTTCTTGTCCTCGTCGCTTATTTCAGGGTTGTTCTTTACAGTCTTTGCGTAGATGCCATACTCATGCTCGGCAGCAAGTGTGAGCTCACCTGTTACCTCCTTGAACTTGTCTGCGCCGACATGACATACAGGGCACTCAGTAGGTGCAGTCTCTCCTTCATAAACATAACCACATACAGTACATACAAATTTTGCCATAACCAATTCTCCTTTTCTTTGATAAATATAGGATGCAGGATTTTTGAATTTTTACCCGGCATCATTAAAAATAACATACATAGTAAAAGTAAGTAATATTTTAAAATCAGTAATTATTACTGATTTTAATTTACCACATTTTTATCATTTTGTCAACCGTCTGTCCTGTAGTTTCCTCGCATTTTATACAGTTGTCACAGGTTCCGTAAAATATAACGCTGTGACTGCGGACTCTGCCGGGAATGGTATTTGTGGCATTTGGAATGATAAGATTGTCCGGCTCGATGTCGACATCGTATACGCGGTGGCATGAGTCGCACACAAAATGGTAGTGCGGCTGCGTGTTGCCGTCAAAGTGGTCGCAGTCCTCGCCCTGAATTTTGAGCGCCTGTCCATGCTCGACAAGCAGGGCGAGATTGCGGTACACAGTTCCAAGGCTGATATTTGGATATATCTCGCGGATGTGTCTGTATACCTCGTCTGCTGTGGGATGTGAAGTTGTATGGCATAAAAAGTCCAAAATTGCCTCGCGCTGGCGGCTGTAATTTAATTTTGCCATAAATTCCTCATTTCTAAAATTATAAATTGATTGATACTTGGTTGCAAAATTCAGTTTTACATGTTGGAAGTTATACAAACATTAAAGTTGTACAAATATTAAAAATGAATAACTTCTCAGCAATAATCGCAAACTATATGAATAGTAAAATGTCAATAATTTGTATTTTCGTAATCAGGTAAAATCAGTCGCTTAGTGGTTAAATATGCTCAATAAGGAGCTGCACATACTTCACAGCCTCCTCGCGTGTAAGCTCACGGCCTCCGTCGAAACTGTCGTCGATGTAACCTAGGTAAGCGGCGGTGGAGACATATTTTTTAAACCAGTCGGAACATTTTACTTCCTTATTATAATCTGCAATATCATTTTTAATTATTCTGCTTCTGAACGCGTTGACACAGAAGGAGGCGAGTTCCTCGGCTGTGACAGGTTTCTCAGGCTTGAAAGTCTTATTATCTAAAAGTGCCGCGTCCACAATATCGTTGGAGTATGCGCACTCGACAACGCCGGCATACCATTCGTGGCCTACAACGTCCGTGAACATATCGTTGTACACATTCACAGGCACAAAGAGGGCTGCCTTTGTAACCATGTTGACGGCATCAATACGGCTCATTGTGCCGCCCGGGTTGAAAGCTCCGTCTGTGTTGTGGATATATCCGAGTTCCGCAAGATGCACGATAAGCTCCTTTGAAGGGCAGTTGTCAAGGTCGGTGTATGAAACCTTGCAAAGAGGTGCGGCATTAGGAACAGGAACATTTTTAAGATGAGCAGGCGGCTGTGCCTCGTGTATCTGCATTGGCGGCACAAAGTCGTCGGACTCCATAAGCTCTTCCATGGTCATAGGGCGCTTCATGTTCATAACAGGGTCATATACCTTGCCGCAGAGCGATGTGCGGATAGGGATAGGACAGATATCATGTATGCGCTTGATTTCCTTTGCAACAAAGCCTGCCATAAGGTATGCGCCGAAATCATTGGTGTGTGTGTAATCCTTAGGATAGAAGTAGCGCACTGAATCGGTTAGCCCTACCTTTTTTATAAAGTCCATGCTGACCTGATGAAGGTCGATGAGCGGAACATTTTTCTCAGCCGCTATCTTTTTACATGCCTCGGCATGGTCGTGCAAAAGGTCATTGTAGGTTCCGTCGCTTCCCTTCCATGTGCTTCTGGCAAGAGGTGTGACGATGACAGGCGTTGCACCGTAGCTTCTTATCTCATCTATATATCTTCTCAGATTGTCGGAGTACCCGGTGTCAGCCGCAAGGTGCGGAAGTTTCTGGTCATTGTGTCCGAACTGGAACAGACAGTAATCCCCGCGCTTGATATATTTTTTTATTATATCGTAGTGTCCCTCAGTTCTGAAGCTCTCCGTTGTGAGGCCTGAATGTGAGTGGTTTGACACGGCGGCGAGATTTGATACATAATATGTAAAAAACTGCCCCCAGCCGCAATAGCTGCTCTCAGGATAGTAAGGGTAACATGCCGGCTGGTCTGTCACCGTGGAGTCCCCGGCTATATATATTGTAGGAGTGTCAAATTCTTCTATTGTAAGAGTTGTAAATACAGGTCTGCTTCCTATTACAGTGATGTCGATTGTCTTGTCCGTGAACACTTCCTCATGACCGCGTGGAATAATGTCGCACACGTTCACATTGAACACATACGCGCGAACCTCACCCGGACAGTAATCACCTTTTAGCGACTCAAGTCTTCTTCTTCCGGAGAAGATTGTAATTCCCTTTATCGGTGTTTCGCCTGCGGAGAGTACAAGTGTAACCTTGTAGTTTCCCTGATGCGGCACGACTGCCTTGAATGTCAAAGGAATATAGCCGCCGTCCACGACACCATTCTCAAGGTAAACACCGTTCTCGTCAGCCTGTGGATTGATGAGCTTCGCATCAGAGTACCAGTACTGTGGCGAAAATCCGTCGTTGATTTCATCAATCTTGAGGTTAGGGTCTGACTTTCTTGCCTCCTCAGTCAAAAAACCGTATCCCTTTTTATATGAAAAATCGTCCTCGGGATAAACCTGTGTTATGTGTCTTGAGCCTATGCTGTCTGCACTTGGTGTGTTCCCAAAATTGTACGTCATTCGATAGCCTGAGCCTGTCTCTAAGGCTGCATGTTCGGCATAAATGTCCGACGAAATTGCTGTGGTCATATCTAACCCTCCGTGAAAATTAAATCTTTTTTATATGCGTACATTATACTACAACCAGCCGTGATATTCCAGTATGGACTTCTTTTTTGCGCCCGATTCTCCGTTATTATTTTTCTTTCTCCATTCCCTCGGAGAACAGTCCATAAGCTTGACAAAAGCCCGGTTAAAACTTGAAACGGAGTGGAAGCCGACCTGCTCGGATATCTCAAGTATGGAAGAGTCGGTGCTTGAGAGAAGAAGACAGGCATGTTCTATCCTTGTGTTGTTGATAAACTCAAGCGGACTTATGCCCATTATTGTGTTGAATGTACGCCTAAAATGTGTGACACTAAGATGACACATATCGGCGAGAAGTTCAATAGGAAAATGCTGCATATAATTGTCATGTATGTAGTTGAGCGCAGGATGTATCGACAACATGCTTATGTTGGTCAGCGGCTTCTGAGGTGGAAGTCCCTGTTCGCACAGCCTTGTGATTTCTATGAGAATGGCTGCCATCAGTCCGGTTACGCTGGTTAGATACCCCTGCTGTTTTTCAGTCATCTCGTCTATGACCGCGATGATATAGCTGTAAAGACGCGGTGATGTGTCCTTGTTTCCTATATAATAGCTGAGTGATGGAAGCAGAGCTCCCGATGTGTTTAGTAGAGCCTGACTTTTAAAAAATTCGTCGAGGTCGACAAATATGTACGACCAAAGGCTTTTCTCGCCCGGTGTCGAGTATGTGGTGTGCGGATAATTCCTCGCGATAAGTGTGAAATCACCCGCCTTATATTTTACCGAATGGTCGCCAAGGTCAATCCGTCCCTCATGTGAGTGGCATACTCCTATCTCAAGACAGTTGTGAAAATGCAGTCTGTCAGCTTTGACATCCGATATATGCCAGCGCTCACCATGAAGCACAAGCAGTGGAAAATCAGGTGACAGGTCATAGTGGCGGTATTCGGTTATAACTTTTTTTGGTTTGCTCATTATATATACCTCACAAAACGCAATGCTTAATGTCAGTGCCCTATATGTCAAATTGCACATAACAAAAACATTTTATTGCTTTGCTATTATATCTCAATAAAATAGTAATTTCAACCAACAAAAAAGATTTTGAAAACAAGAAAACACACAAATAAGGCACAAAAATACATAATATAATGTGACAACCAGCGACAAAAACAAACATTGTTGACAAAAAATGAACAAAAAGTTAAGAACAAAAAGTCGTTTTTGCAATGTTTTAAGATATATTTGCATAGAAGTAATTAACAAAAATGTATATAATTGAGCTATGAAAACGAGGTGTGGTTGTGAAAAATAACCAATAAACATACGCCAATGAGAACGGAGGAATTAAGTATGGGAAAGACAAAAGTCCAGAAACCGCCTATTGTGATGGCTGCTAAGAGCAAGAATCCAATGGCATTTCTAAAAAGAGACTGGCAGCTGTATGTTATGCTGTTGCTTCCTGTGGCACTTGTTATAGTGTTTAACTACGCAGCTTATCCTGGACTAAGGATGGCATTCATGGATTACAAGCCGGCGAAAGGTTATGCCGGAAGTGCATGGGTTGGAATGAAGACATTCCAGAAGATTTTTAAGGATGCAGATTTTTCAAGAGCACTCAGAAATTCAATTGTATTCAACTTGCTTGATTTACTTGTAGGATTTCCAATGCCTATCTTACTTGCACTTATGCTTAACGAGCTTCGTTACCAGAAGTTTAAGAAGGTTTCACAGACAATCCTTTATCTCCCACATTTCCTTTCATGGGCGATTATCGGAAGCGTTGCACTCACAATGTTCAAGCCTTCATCAGGTCTTGTAAACATTGCACTTATGAAGGCAGGAATAATAAAGGAAGGTATTCCTTTCCTCAATGAAAAATGGCATTGGGCAGTTACATACCTGTTGATAGGTGTATGGCAGGGAATGGGCTGGGGAACAATTATGTACCTTGCAGCCATAACAGGTATCAATGGAGAGCTGTATGAGGCAGCGATGATTGACGGAGCTAACCGTTGGGAGAGAATGTGGCATATCACAATTCCTGGAATTAAGAGTACCATAGTTACACTTCTTATCATGAACCTTGGACGAGTTATGGGAAGTAACCTTGAGCGTCTTACAGCGTTTGATAACTCACAGGTTAAGGATTTCCAGTATCAGCTTGCTGTATATGTATATAACAAGGGTCTTGGAAACGGTAAGTTCAGTATGGCAACGGCAGTTGGTCTTTTCCAGTCGTTAATTGGTCTTATACTTGTATTATTGTCTGATTATGTAGCCAAGAGACTTGGCGAAGATGGATTACTGTAGGAGGTGCATACATAATGGGTAAGAAGAAAGATAAAGGTAGTGAGGCTTCGGTCTCATCAGGCGGAACTCATGCAGTAAATAAATTCAGAGTAAGTGATTTTGTTATGATGGCAGTCATTGTACTTTTGTGTGCAACCTGTGTATTGCCATTCCTGCATGTAGCTGTAAAGTCAATTTCAGGAAATACGGCAGTTATGTCAATGAGCGTATATTTCTGGCCAAAGGATATCACCTTTGATGCTTATAAGAGTGTATTTGCAGATAAGTCAATGACATATTCAATGGGATTTTCAGCAATTATCACATTGGTGTTCACAGCACTTGGTATGTTGGTATGTACATGTGCGGCATATCCGCTTTCAAAGAGCAGACTTAAAGGTAAGAAGTTTATAACATTTATACTTATGGTTCCTATGTATTTTGGAGCAGGTATAATTCCTACATATCTTCTTTATAAGAATTTACACATTCTTGATACAGCATGGGTACTTATTTTACCACTTATATATTCTCCATATAACATGCTTATCATGAAGAATTATTTTCAGAGTACTATTCCGGACAGCTTGGAGGAGTCGGCATTCCTTGACGGGGCAACCAATTTCCAGATACTTGGAAAGATTGTGCTTCCTCTTTCAAAGCCTATCCTTGCAACACTTTCATTGTTCTACGCAGTAGGACGTTGGAATTCATACGCTGATAACATGTACTACACAAGAAAAGCTGACCTCAAGATGATTCAGTATAAGCTGTATCAGCTCGTAGCATCAGCATCAGAGGCTCAGACATCATCACTTGATACAGGTGGTGTTGTTCAGTCGACACCTGAGGTATTAAGGGCAGCGAGCATCATGTTCGTAACAATTCCTATCATTATCATATATCCTTTCCTTCAGAAGTACTTCGTACAGGGAACAATGATAGGAGCAGTAAAGGGTTGATTACTTACACATAATGGTGTAATATAAAATGGTAGTTTTCCCCCTGTCGATGGGGGTGAAATATAAACTATACATAATTTATCTTTAAGGAGGATTAAGTTATGAAGAAAAATAATCTTCAGAAGGCAGTTGCTACAGCACTTGTAGGTGCTATGGCAGTTACCACATTAGCTGGATGCAGCAGCAATACATCCAACTCAAATTCTACCACATCTGCCAATAATGATGCGACTACAACACAGGCTCCATCATCATCACAGGATGCAGGTAACACAGAGACTACAACAGAAGCTCCTAAGAGCGACGACACCACAACAACAGGATCAGGCATTGACAGCTGGGAGCCATTCGCTGAGAAGGTTACACTTGAGATTCCTGTATATGACCGTGGTTCAGCAGGAAACGGATGTTCAGATGTTGAGAACAACTACTGGACACAGTGGGTACAGGAGAACTTTGGTGATAAGTACAACATCGATGTAAAGTATGTTGGTATCACACGTTCAGATGTTATGACAGACTACTCATTGCTTGCAGCAGCAGAAGACCTTCCTACAATTTGTATGGAGTATGACTATGACAAGCTTGCTACATGGCAGTCAGAGGGCTATATCAAGCCTTATGATGTAGAAGAGTTCAAGCAGATTGCACCTACATACTGGAAGCAGATGACAGATTATGGCAATGATGCTTACACAAAGCTTGCTGACGAGGATTACCTTGTACTTGGTTACAGACCTTATGGTAACACAACATATACATTCGTAACATTCTATCGTCAGGACTGGCTTGAGGAGGCTGGATTTGATTCATATCCTACAACCAACACAGAGCTTCTTGACCTCTATGCAAAGCTCGTTGAGAACGGACATGATGCTCCTCTTGGCGGAACAAAGGTAAGCGGTGCCGGTATCGACCAGAACTATGGCTACAGAGATTATCCACAGGATGAGGAGACATGGGCTACAACAGGTGATTATCAGATACCTGCTCTCTCAACAGAGGCTCAGAAGAGATTCCTCAAGTGGCAGAATGAACTTTACAATGATGGTTACCTCAACAAGGAGTACAATTTAAGAGAGTCTTCTGAGGGTGAGGCAGATTTCGTAAATGGTAAGAGCTTCACATGGTCAGGTTATGTATCTTCAACAATGAACGTACTCAACTCTTTCTATGAGAACAACCCGGATGGAAAGCTTGCAGTTGTAACAACTCCTACAGAGTGGAAGCAGGATGAGACATGGGGTTCTTCACCATCATACAGACCAGGTACTAACTTCGGTATGATGATTGGTTTCGCTAACGACGCTACAGACGATGAGGTTAAGGCAGCTATGATGTACCTTGAGTGGTTATGCCAGCCTGAGAACCTCTTCACAATGCAGTGGGGTATTGAAGGCGTTAACTTCAACTATGATGAGAATGGTACACCTGTAGCAGTAGCTGACCAGTCAGGTCTTGCTGAGCAGCAGGGACATAACAACAACGTAGATTACTGGTGTGCAGTAACAGCCATCAAGACATTAGGCGATATCGAGAAGGATATTGCAGCTATCGCTCCACAGGGTCTTCCACAGGATTTCTATGATGAGCTCCTTGCTAACTACAATGGACAGTTAGCTCTTGCTAATGCAGGTTATGCTAACTCTGACTGTCTCTTCGCTGTATCAATCGACGCAGTTGCTGAGTACAACCAGACATTATACTCACTCTACACAGAGTACAGAGACCAGCTTACAATGTGTAAGCCAGAGGATTTTGATGCACTCTATGATGAGTTGAGCCAGAAGTATCTTGATGCAGGATATCAGGAAGTTATCGACGAGAGATTAGAAGCTTTTGAGGCTGGTAACACAACACGTCTTAAATAATTACATAAAAACTTCTGAATGATTAATGGCCCCATGGCTCTAAGCTGTGGGGCTATATTAAAAAGGATTTGTGTGCTTTTTCGACCGATATTCAGGTTGTAATATGGGCGGAAAAAATACATAAGTTGCCAACCGGCAGAATGGAGGATTAGATGTTAAAGCTTGAATATGACAAGAAAGAGATTGAAGAGGTTATTGATAAAATAGTAAAAAAGACCATGAACATGGACCTTACATGGGATTGGCCATGCGGAGTTGCCTACTATGGAATTGGTGAGGCTTATGAAAAGACGGGAAAGAAAGAATATCTTGACCTTTTAAAGGACAGAGTTGATGAACTTATCGACCTTGGACTTCCTAAGGTGTGGACAGTGAACGCATGTGCGATGGGACACTGCCTTATAACATTGTACAAGGCTACAGGTGACGAGAAGTACCATGAGATACTTATGAGCAAAATTCATTACATACAGAAGGATGCTCTCCGCTTTGCGGACAATGTTCTTCAGCATACAGTGTCAGCTAACAATGATTTCCCTGAGCAGTGTTGGTGCGATACTCTGTTTATGGCAGCTTTCCTTCTCCTTAGAGTAGGTGTTATGGAAAAAAATCAGGAGATGATAGATGATGCCCTCAATCAGTACTATTGGCACATCAAGTATCTCCAAAACCCGAGCAGCGGTCTTTGGTATCACGGCTATGACAATATAGCAGGCGACCATATGTCCGGTATCTACTGGGGCAGAGCCAACGCATGGGCTGCATTTACAATGTCACAGGTTGGCGGAATACTCCCTGAGTGCTATCTCTATCCTAAGTTTATCGATATTGCAGGTTCACTCAATGAGCAGCTTGCAGCACTCAAGGTATACCAGACTGAGAACGGACTTTGGAGAACGGTTGTGGATGACCCTGAGTCATACGAGGAGGTTTCTGCTTCTGCCGGAATTGCGGCGGCAATGCTCACAAGAGGAAATCCACTTCACAGCAAGTATATCAACAAGTCGATAAAGGGACTTCTTGCAAATGTCAGCGAGGACGGAAAGGTTATGAATGTTTCCGGCGGTACAGCCGTTATGAGAGACAAGGAGGGCTACAGAGGAATACCTAAGGCATATATCCAGGGCTGGGGTCAGGGTCTTGCACTCGCATTCTTCTCAGAGCTTTTGGTGTCTGACGATATTGAAAAGGATGGCGCACTCTAAAATAGGGAATGTATGCTATTATTGGTTGGTGGTAAAGTTGCTTTGCCACCAATACTATTAAATATGAGATTTTGGAGGAAAATGCAATGGCAGCACAGAAGGGTGGATTTACACTTCCGGGTGAATCAGGTTATGAGAAGCTCACTCTCAAGATGGCGGAGAAGTGGGGTGCAGATGTTATAAGGGACAGTGACGGAACTGTTCTTTCGGACGAGATTTTGAATGCCGGATATGGAATTTATTCCACGATATGTATTATCCGTGACCACAATGAGTGGGCAAAAAAGAATATGGACAAGCTTCAGCAGACATTTCTTATGACTCAGCCTATCGTGGCAGATTGTGATACACTCACGGTTGAGCTTATGAAGGATTTCTTTGCCGAGCAGTTTTCTATAAATGAGAGTGAGGATTCACTAAAGTACTGGCAGGTATACGACAGAACTACCGATACACTGGTTGACAGACAGAATTGGAGCTATGCCGACGGAAAGGTTACAATAAAGGGAATTAAGCCATGGCATAAGTATACTGTGAGCTTTATGGCTTATCGTATATGGGAAGAGATTTCTATGTACAACCACACAACCAATAACTGGACAAAGGAACATCTCATGCAGATTGACCCAAGACATGAGGCTACAAGAGAGTACATGTTAAGTTGGATGAGAAACTGGTGTGAGACACACCCAGATACGACAGTTGTGCGTTTTACTTCCATGTTCTATAACTTTGTGTGGATTTGGGGAAGCAGCGAGAGAAACAGGAATCTTTTCTCGGACTGGGGTTCTTATGACTTTACTGTCAGTCCTCTGGCTCTTGATGAATTTGCAAAGAAGTACGGCTACAGCCTCACAGCGGAGGATTTCATCAATCAGGGCAAGCTCCATGTGACACATATGGTCGGCACAAAGCAGAAGGCGGACTGGATGGAGTTCGTAAACGACTTTGTAATATGGTTTGGAAAGCAGCTTGTCGACATTGTTCACGAGTACGGCAAGAAGGCTTATGTGTTCTATGATGACAGCTGGGTAGGAATTGAGCCTTACAATGGAAGATTTAAGGAGTTCGGCTTCGACGGACTTATAAAGTGTGTGTTCTCAGGTTACGAGGCAAGACTTTGCTCGGGAGTGGATGTCCCTACACATGAGCTAAGACTTCACCCATACCTTTTCCCAGTGGGACTTGGCGGAGCACCTACATTCATGGAGGGCGGCAATCCTACACTTGATGCGAAAAAGTACTGGAACAGCGTCAGAAGAGCGCTCCTCAGACAGCCTGTTGACAGAATAGGACTTGGCGGCTACCTCCATCTTGTTGAGCCGTTCCATGATTTCTGTGATTATATAGAGAAGGTTTCGGACGAGTTCAGAACAGTCAAGTCATTCCACGCACAGGGAGCACCATTGTCCATAAAGACCAAAGTTGCGGTGCTTCATAGCTGGGGCAAGCTTCGTTCATGGACACTCTCAGGACATTTCCACGAGACATACATGAATGACCTTATACATATCAATGAGTCGCTCTCAGGACTTCCTGTAGATGTCTCATTCATAAGTTTTGAGGATGTGAAGGCTGGTGCATTGAAGGATGTTGACGTTGTCATAAATGCAGGTTATGCCGGAAGCGCATGGAGCGGCGGTGACAACTGGAAAGATGAGGAGGTTGTGTCTAAGCTCACAGAGTGGGTATACAACGGCGGAACCTTCATCGGTGTTGACGAGCCATCTGCTGTTGAAGGATATGATACATATTTTAGAATGGCACATGTTCTCGGTATCGACGAGGATACAGGCGCAAGAATTTGTCATGGCAAGTGGCAGTATGACGTGCAGCCTGTCGATGGACTTATGCCAAAGGGCAGCAGCATAAGAGGAAGAAGCGGTCTCTATCTCACTGACGGTAATGCAAGAGTTGTCGCTGAGGCGGACGGTGCGCCAGCGATGACAATCAACGATTTCGGCAAGGGCAAGGGAATTTACATGTCCCACTACAATATCAGCCTTGAAAATACAAGAATGTTGTTCAACACGATTCTTCTTGCGGGCGGCGAGGCTCTTGACGGTGATTACATCACAGACAACCCATACACAGAGTGCGCTTACTATCCAGCAAGCAACATGCTTGTAATCATCAACAACAGCGGTGAGACACAGACAGCCAATGTTAAGACTGAGGCAGGTGTCAAGAGCGCAACACTTGAGGCTTATGACACGGCTATTATTCAGATGTAGTAAAAATAAACTGTTATAGGTTTGTGGCTTTTAAAATACAGTTGTTTTAAAATGAAATCTCCTGTTTTGTATAGCTTGGCTGTATAATCAGGGGATTTTTGATGATTTAACCAAATTAGGAAAGTCTTATTTCTATGAAATAATAGAAAGATGATTTGCACATAAATGGCATTGGAATTTTCGAATATTGCATTAGAAAGCAGATGCTTTTGAGCGCTTTTGGTATTTTACTGTTATTTTTATATAATCAAAAATATATTTATGTGTGAATATATGTATACATAGGTTGCTATAACAAGCATGAAGAGGTTTGTTATACTAAGCTTGCTAAATCATAAAAATATATTTTCTTAAAAATCAGAAAATTCAAACAATTTCTGCAAAAAACGCAAGAAAACTTATTTTAAATTCCCCCTTTACAAATCAGAATTAATGTGCTACTATAAACGAGCCTTGAAACACAAGGCATCGGACGGACGAGAGAAAGTCCGAGTGAATTGTAAACAGTTTTTAGAAAAAAGAAAAAATTCTTAAAAAAACTGTTGACAAACCTCTGAGAACATGTTAATATATAACACGTCCTCGCGAGAGGAAAGCGAAGTCAAGAAAAATAAACTTGGATTTCAGCCGATGATTTTGAGATTTGAAAGCCAGCAAGCTGACGGATTTCAAGAAAGACTCCGAAACAACATCAAAGCGATGGAATGAAAAATGAAGAGTTTTAAAACAAAGGTTTTGAAAAAAGTTAAAAAAGTTCTTGACCAAGTAAAATGAACATGATATAATAAACAAGTCGCTGACACAGCGGCGGACAAGTTCTTTGATAACTGAACAGTAAAACAACCCTGAAAATTCTAACGGGTTTCAAAGTGGTTTCTGCTTTGAAGAGCCCGAGAATATTTCAGAAACGAACAAAAACCTTGAAACAAGGTAAACGGAGAACGAAAGAACTTCTTTTATAAGAGGCCAGAGTAGTTCTGACGGAATTAAACTTTTTATGAGAGTTTGATCCTGGCTCAGGATGAACGCTGGCGGCGTGCTTAACACATGCAAGTCGAACGAGGATTTAACGGAATGCGATTCGTCAAATGAAATTAAATCCGAGTGGCGGACGGGTGAGTAACGCGTGGATAACCTGCCTCACACAGGGGGACAACAGCTGGAAACGGCTGCTAATACCGCATAACACAGGTTGACCGCATGGTCAGCCTGCCAAAGATTATATCGGTGTGAGATGGATCCGCGTCTGATTAGCCAGTTGGCGGGGTAAAGGCCCACCAAAGCGACGATCAGTAGCCGACCTGAGAGGGTGACCGGCCACATTGGGACTGAGACACGGCCCAAACTCCTACGGGAGGCAGCAGTGGGGAATATTGCACAATGGGCGCAAGCCTGATGCAGCGACGCCGCGTGAAGGATGAAGTATTTCGGTATGTAAACTTCTATCAGCAGGGAAGAAAATGACGGTACCTGACTAAGAAGCCCCGGCTAACTACGTGCCAGCAGCCGCGGTAATACGTAGGGGGCAAGCGTTATCCGGATTTACTGGGTGTAAAGGGAGCGTAGATGGCATGGCAAGTCTGAAGTGAAAGCCCGGGGCTTAACCCCGGGACTGCTTTGGAAACTGTTAAGCTAGAGTGCAGGAGAGGTAAGCGGAATTCCTAGTGTAGCGGTGAAATGCGTAGATATTAGGAGGAACACCGGTGGCGAAGGCGGCTTACTGGACTGTAACTGACATTGAGGCTCGAAAGCGTGGGGAGCAAACAGGATTAGATACCCTGGTAGTCCACGC
>JBNMKO010000068.1:0-18224 GCA_050874385.1 Eubacteriales bacterium | reverse complement strand
CAGTGTACCTTCCTGAGGGAAGCTGGATACTTACCAAGGACGGTAGCAGATACGACGGAGGACAGGAGTACGAGGTAACAGCCAAGGTAAGCGAGTTTATCGCGTTTGTCAGGGAGGGCAGCGAGGTGCTTGACGCTTTTAACGAATAAAGGTAGAATAAAAGGGCTCTGTATGTGATATGCAGCAGCCCTTATTTTTTGAGTTCACACAGTTTGTCGATTTGTGTTATAATAAAATATATGATTTCGTTTACATTTATTGACAGGGAGGATTTACCTTATGGAACTTATGGATTTAATGAGAACTAACAGGACATACCGCCGTTTTGAGCAGACCCCGGTTTCTGACGAGATAATCGGGGAGATTATGGAGGCGGCGCGTGACGCAGCGAGTGCGGCGAATAAGCAGCCACTCAGCTATGTGGTAGTTAAGTCGACTGGTAAGGTCGCAGAGGTTTTTGCGCTTACCAAGTGGGCAGGATATCTTGCACCAGAGCAGGGACAGCCTAAGAAGGGCGAGGAGCCTGTTCTGTTTATCGGGGTTGTGGAAAATACGGATATCAACAAGAACTGTGACACGGATGCCGGACTTGCCATAGCTAATATGAGACTTGCCGCGTGGGCGCATGGAGTTGGAAGCTGCATTATAGGAGCTTGCGACAAGGTTAAGATTTCCGAGATATTCGGATTGACGGAAAATCAGGTATTACACACGGTTGTGGCTTTCGGGTATCCGTCACACACAAGCCGCATTGAGGATATGAAGGACGGCGATGTGAAATACTATCTCGATGAGAACAGGGATTATGTTGTGCCTAAGCGCAGACTTTGTGATGTGGTTAAAGAAATATGAAAAAAGAAGAAATCATAAAACTTATAAAGTACGTCACAGGCTCCGTGGCGGCAGTGTTGATTGCTGCCGCAATGGGGCTTGAGTTTTCGTATGCGGCTGGGATAATAACACTTCTTACGATACAGGACACAAAGAAGGAGACAGTGCGCATTGCGATAAAGCGTATAGTGATTTTTGTAATTATGACGATATTGTCGGCAGCGATTTTTCCGCTTGCCGGATATCATGTGTGGGCATTTGGGATTGTGCTGATACCGTATCTTATGTGCTGTATGGTGCTTGATATGAAGGAGGCTATTGCGCCTGTCGCGGTGCTGTGTACGCATTATATTTCGGCTGGGAGCTGTTCGGCTTCTATGATTTTGAATGAGCTTCTTATTCTGGTGATAGGCGCGGGAGTTGGAATTTTGCTGAATTTATTTATGCCGGACAGCAGGGGAAAGCTTGTGGAGTATCAGCGGACAGTTGATGACAAGATTGTGCATATACTAAAAAGAATGTCCTTGTATATGGAGCGTGAGAACAAGTCGGATTACACGGGAGATTGTTTTGAGGAACTTGATGGTATGCTTGCCGACTTGAAAAAGGAAGCACTTTACTATATGAATAATCATTTTCTCGGTGAAAATGACTATTACTATGAGTACATGCAGATGAGGGCGAGACAGTGCGGCATTTTAAAGAGAGTGTATTCAGACATTGTGCGCCTTACGACAACACCGCAGCAGGTCAGGGCATTAGCCGATTTTGTGGGGAAAGTTGCAGACGAGTTTGCGGAGGAGAATGACGTGCAAGGGCTTTTGGAGGAGCTTGAGGCTCTGCGCGAGGAGTATAATGTCTCGGAGCTTCCAAAGAGCAGGGAGGAGTTCGAGAACAGGGCGATGCTTTACCATATTTTGGAGGATATGAAGGTCTTTCTGGAAATTAAAAGAGATTTTTTTAACACTATCAGGTAAGTCTCCAATTCCTATTGCGAGAGCAATAATAGGGATGGATTTATTTGATAGTGTTATAAGCGAATAGAGAAGCAGATTGTGAGTATCTTATTGATTATATTTTGTGGCAGCAGTATAATTGGTAAATTTATATTAAAACAGCCAGAAAAACCATTGTTTTTACATTGTTGGATGAATAGTATCAAATGTTACAAAGTAGAACAGATTATGAGTGAAAATATACTTGTTGTTAAAAGCTTTTGCCTGTATAATATACAGGGCGTTGAGCCAAATAAATTGTGACTATTCAAAATCAAATATTTGCAAACAAAAGGCTTCACTTATTTTCTGGGAAAGTTGTGGGGCAGTAATTTTGCGAATGTGATTTTGAGCAGTTACAATAAATACAAGGAGAGGAAAAATGGAAAGTAAAGATGAAAGAGTGTTCTGTCAGAGCATGACCGATGAGGACAGGCGAGACCTTTTCGGTGAGGGATATTTTGCTTATCTGGCAAAGGCATCGAAAAAGAAAGGTGCGATGGTCGGCTACATAATCGCCTTTTTGGCTGTCGGCGTGCTGTGCAATTTTACGGGCTGGGGCTTTATGATTGACCTTGACCTTATCAAGGAAGGTACGCATGAGGTTTCCACGGTTACTATTGTGCTTGGAGTGATAAGCGTTGTGTGGCTTGGCATTTCAAGTCTGTTTATCCGCATGGGCATAAAGAGAGCGAACAGGACAGCCGATGACTGGATAAAGTTGGCGGCTAAGAACAGTGACCTGCCGGAGAGTGTAATCCGTGACTTTGACAATCAAGTAAAGCAGGGAAAGGCAAGCTATCTGACGTTGAAGGGCAAAAAGACAAAGCCTACGCCGGCACTTATTACTGATGATTATATAATGGATGGCACGATGGCGTATGTTTTTGTGTACCGCATAGAGGATATCATAGGCGCATGCTACACGCAGAGGGTCAATGTGAATAACAAACTTATTAAATATCAGTACATAGGTCTTGTAAAGAAAAAAGGTGATACAATAATTGAGGCTGATGAGAAGTATGGAGACCCGTTCCTTGCATTTTTAAAGGAAAAAGTTCCTTCTATGGAGATAATAGGGGATGAGATGATAACAGAGGGCGACTACTATGCATGGGTTAAAAAACTTCAACAAAATGCTTAATTTTTGAAAGGACATGTTATGAAAAAGGAAGAAGAAAAGACAAATGTGATGCGCATACTTGACCAGAAGAAGGTTAAGTACACTCCCCACAGCTACGACCCTGAGCAGGCGATAAGTGGCGTTGAGGTTGCGACGGTGCTCGGACAGGATGTGGAGCGTGTGTTTAAGACGCTTGTGACCACCGGAAAGACGGGAAATCACTATGTGTTTGTCATACCGGTTGCCGAGGAGCTTGACCTTAAAAAAGCTGCAAAGGCAGTAGGGGAGAAGTCGATTGAGATGTTAAAGGCTAAGGAACTGCTGCCGCTCACGGGATATATTCACGGAGGATGTTCTCCTATAGGAATGAAGAAGTTTTTCAGGACGGTGTTCCATGTTCCGTCACAGGAGGCGCAGTCTGAGGGCAAAAAAACGGCATATGATTATGAGACAATCTTTTTCAGTGCGGGAAAGGTTGGATATCAGGTTGAGATGCCGCTAGAGTCGCTTAACAAGGTGATACGTTTTGAGACGGCGGATATAATCGTTTAGGGTATATAATTATTGATGTATTTTAACATGAATGATATTTTGATATATTAAAATATGTATACCTTTTACGGTAAAAAGTTAATGATGTATCTTGACGCAGTGTGAACATGGGGTTATTATTTAACCATACAGTTATTTTAAATAGGAAAATCCTCTGCCTGTTGTGGCACGCGTTTTCCTTAGAAAAACAAGGTGAAGTCTTTTTCGTATACAAATGTGCATTGAGATTTCGCTTCGCAAAAACAAGGAGGATTAGTTTGTTATGGAAAAAAAGGATATCGACTGGGCAAATCTTGGCTTCGGTTATATCAAGACTGACAAGAGATTTGTAGCTAATTATAAGGATGGCGCATGGGATGACGGTGTGCTCACAGAGGATGACAAGATTGTTATCAGTGAGTGTGCAGGTGTTCTCCAGTACGCGCAGACATGCTTTGAGGGTATGAAGGCATACACCACGGAGCAGGGGAAGATTGTCACATTCCGTCCTGACCTTAACGGCGAGAGAATGGAAAATTCATGTAAAAGACTTATGATGCCAATATTCCCAAAGGAGAAGTTTGTCGAGGCTGTATTAAAGACTGTTGAGGCAAATGCAGCTTATGTACCTCCTTACGGAAGCGGCGCTACACTTTATATAAGACCGTATATGTTCGGCAGCAACCCTGTAATCGGTGTCAAGCCTGCCACAGAGTATCAGTTCAGAATATTTACGACACCTGTCGGCCCTTACTTCAAGGGTGGCGCAAGACCTCTCACAATCAGAGTGTCTGACGTGGACAGAGCAGCTCCTCACGGAACAGGTGATATCAAGGCAGGTCTCAACTATGCGATGAGCCTTTTCAACATTGTCGATGCACATGAGCATGGCTTTGACGAGAATATGTACCTTGACCCGGCTACAAGAACCTATGTTGAGGAGACCGGCGGTGCGAACTTTATCTTTGTTACCAAGGACGGCAAGGTCGTAACACCTAAGTCCGGAAGTATTCTTCCATCTGTCACAAGACGTTCACTTCTCACTGTTGCCAAGGATTATCTTGGACTTGAGGTTGAGGAGAGACCTGTTGCAAAGACAGAGTTAAAGGACATGGCAGAGTGTGGTCTTTGCGGAACGGCAGCAGTTATCTCACCTGTCGGCAAGATTGTTGACCACGGCACAGAGATTTGTCTTCCAAGCGGCATGAGCGATATGGGACCTGTTACAAAGAAGCTCTATGATACACTTACGGGTATTCAGATGGGTCGTATTGAGGCACCTAAGGGTTGGATTTACGAGATTATGTAATCGTAGTAGTGTTAAATTATCTGGTAACTAATAAGAAATAAGAGGAGTTTCGCATTGCGGGGCTCCTCTTATTTACGCAGGCAATAAGCCAAAGTTCATGCTTGCATGAAACCTTGGCGACTGCCGTGGCGTGGGACACAGGGGTCTGACCCCAATGTCCCACAAAAGAGAGGAAGCGTATGCAGGAATTTAAATTTTTATGGAAATATATATCGCGGCATAAGTGGCAGTACATCGGCGGTATACTCACCCTCTTTGTGGTGGATTTTTTGAATTTGTATATACCGAGGCTGACGGGTGAGGTCACGGACGGTCTTACAGCGCACACACTTGGCATGTCGGGACTTCTAAAGATTATAGGAGCGATTTTGCTTGTGGGCGCGATAATAGCCCTTGGGCGTTTCTTGTGGAGACTGTTTTTGTTCGGTGCTGCGAGAAAGATACAGTATGAGATGAGAAATGACATGTTCTCACATCTTGAGGAGATGTCGGTTGAGTACTACAACGAGCACAAGACGGGTGATTTGATGTCAAGATTTATAAATGACTTAAACTCAATCCGTTCCGCGATAGGTATGGCGGTTATATCGGCGTTTGACGCGACGGTTATGGCTGTTATGGTTATCTGTCAGATGATTTTTTATGTGGATTTGAAGCTTACTTTGCTTGCCATTATACCGATGCTTTTTATTTTTGGCGGTGAGTTCTACTATGGTGCGATAATGAAAAAGCGGTTTAACGAGAAGCAGGAGGCTTTGTCAGACTTAACCGATATGGTTCAGGAGAGCTTTTCGGGCGTGCGTGTCATAAAGGCATTTGTGCAGGAGAGAGCCGAGTTAAAGGCATTTTTAAAGTACAATGACAGGTCGAGAGACAAAAATATGGGCGTTGCAAAATTGCAGGCTATAGTTATGCCGCTTTTGGATGTTATTATAGGAGCGAGCAGCCTTATAACGCTTTTATACGGCGGTTATCTCGCGCTTGTCGGGGATATAACACTTGGACGTTTTGTGGCGTTCAACCAGTATGTGACCATGCTTGTGTGGCCTATGATTGCGGCGGGTGAGAGCATAACTACTATGTCACAGGGACTTGCATCGGCAAAGCGTGTGAAGGAAGTGCTTGACGAGAAGCCGGAGATTTTTGACGACCCTGATGCGGATAAGGTGGAAAAGATTGACGGACATATAACCTTCAATCACCTCACATTTGTCCACAATGGTCATACCGAGCCAACACTTGACGATGTATGTCTTGATGTTCCGGCGGGAACCACGCTTGCGGTTATCGGAAGGACGGGCAATGGCAAGAGTACGCTTGTAAATCTTTTGCTCCATCTGTACAACACAAAACCGGGAATGATACTTATAGATGACAGGGATATCAACAAAATTCCTTTAAATGTATTGAGGGCGAATATCGCTTACGTTCCGCAGGACAATTTCCTGTTTTCGGACAGCTTGAGGCACAATATAGCTTTTGGGGCTGACGGTGACGATATGGACGAGGTTATAAAGGCTACCAAGGCGGCGTGCATACACGACAATATTGTGACATTCCCGGACGGCTATGAAACGATAGTCGGTGAGAGGGGCGTGACACTTTCGGGTGGTCAGAAGCAGAGAAGTTCCATAGCAAGAGCGCTTATGAAGGATGCGCCGATACTCATACTTGACGATGCGCTCTCCGCTGTCGACACTGACACGGAGGAGCATATCCTCAGAAATCTCAAGGAGAACAGGAAGGGCAGGACGACCATTCTCATTGCACACAGAATTTCCACGATACAGAATGCGGATATGATTATGGTACTCGACGATGGCAAGGCTGTCGAGATTGGAAATCACAATGAGCTTATGGCAAAGAACGGAATATATAAGAGCATGTTTGACAAGCAGCAGCTTGAGGCGGCTAAGGGAACAAAGAGCGGGGAGGTGGCTGAATAATGAAAAGACTTTTAAAATATCTTAAACCACACATCCTGACAATGTTTATAGTATCAATTATGGTACTTTTGATAACCGCTGTCGAGCTTTACAAGCCAATCATAATAGGAAATGCGATAGACTACTATATTAATGGATATTACAATCCTTATGCGGTTGTAGACGAGGGTGCGCCGGGGGCAGTGCGCTACGGCGATGTGTTCATAAGCAAGAATTACGATGCGGATGCGGTGGGTGATACATTTTATCAGATGTTTCTCTACAATGACAATTACTACATGGCGGAGAACATAACAGCGGATGAGTGTAAGATACTTGAAAATGCAAAACCTGACATTCTCTCGGGATATGCGGAGAATGCAAAAATTCTCTCAAGGGATGAGTTAAAGCAGCTACGACATTTTGATTTCACGGGAATATGCCATGCGGCTTTACTTTACCTTGGGGCATTGCTTGCGGGCTTTGTGCTAAACGCTTTGCAGACATATCTTTTGCAGAAGCTTGGTCAGGATATCATTTACAAGATGCGTGAGGAGCTGTTTGCACATATACACAGTCTTTCACTTAGCTTTTTTAACACGCAGCCAGTTGGAAAACTTGTGACGAGAGTTACCAATGATACCGAGGCGGTAAATGAAATGTTCTCCGGTGTTCTTGTAAGGCTTTATAAGAACATTGTGAAGATTATCGGCTATGCTGTTGTCATGTTATCTAAAAATCCAAAACTTGCGGGATATTCGTTCTTACTTTTGCCGCTTATCGGTGTGCTGACATTCGTGTTCAGGCATTTATCAAGGCAGGCTTACAGGATAACGAGAAACAAGATTACGGATATAAACACATTCCTCTCGGAGAATATATCGGGTATGAAGCTTATCCAGATATTTACGCGCGAGAAGGAAAAGTACGCCGAGTTTGAGGACAAGAGCTTAGGGCTTTACAAGGCGGGCTACAGAGAGATGATGATATTTGCGATATTCAGACCTATCATCTATTTTCTTTCCATTGTGGCACTTGTCATAATCGTGGGACGAGGCGGAAGTCTTGTGCTTGGCGGCACAATCTCAATCGGTACGCTGTATGTGTTTATAAACTATATCAGCTCATTTTTTGACCCGATACAGGAGCTTGCGGAGCAGTTCGGAACACTCCAGTCCTCTCTTGCGTCAGCCGAGAAGATGTTCCAGATACTCGATGTGAAGCCTGAGATTGTAAATCCTTCAAAACCTGTCGATGTGAAGCTTGACGGAAAGATTGAGTTTAAGAATGTATGGTTTGCTTATGAGAAGGACGAGTATATTTTAAAGGATGTGAGCTTTACAATAAATCCGGGCGAGAAGGTGGCGTTTGTCGGCGCGACGGGAGCAGGAAAGAGCTCAATTTTGAACCTTATAGGGCGTTATTTTGACATTCAAAAGGGAGAAATCCTGATTGACGGTGTGAATATAAAGGATATCGACACGGATGTGCTTAGAGGCGCGATAGGTCAGGTGCAGCAGGATGTGTTCCTTTTTACAGGTGATATCAAGGGAAATATTTCCCTTAGAAATGAGAATATCACTCTCGATGAAATCAAGGCGGCGGCAAAGTATGTCAACGCTGACAGCTTTATAAGCAAGCTTCCGGGCGGCTACGATGAGCCTGTGACGGAGAGAGGCTCGACGCTCTCGGCAGGACAGCGACAGCTCATATCGTTTGCGAGAACCCTCGCATACAAGCCTTCAATTCTTGTGCTCGACGAGGCTACAGCGAACATCGACACGGAGACTGAGAGCCTTATAACCGAGGCGATGGAGAAGCTTATGACGGGAAGAACCACTATCATGGTGGCGCACAGACTTTCGACAATCCAGCACGCGGACAAGATTATGGTTATGGACAAGGGAAGAATTGTGGAGTCCGGAAATCATCAGGAACTTCTCACAAAGAACGGTGTTTACAGAAAGCTCTATGACTTACAGCTTGCGGCTGAGGTCACAAAATAAAAAAGACTAGATTTATAAAAAGGATAAGGTTATAGGTTATGGAAATTAAGACAAAAGCGGGAGTGGTTGTTTTTGAGTATGTTATGCTCACGCTTGCGACATTGATGCTGGTGGTTGGTGTGTATGTGTTCAAGTTTCCGAACAATTTTTCATTCGGAGGAGTAACCGGTATCTCAGTTATTTTAAGTGCGGTACTGCCGTTTTCACCTGCGTGGTTTACATTTGTGATTAACATGGTGCTGCTCGTAGTGGGATTTATTTTTCTAGGAAAAAGCTTCGGAATTAAGACGGTGTATGTCAGCGTGCTCACATCGGTTGGACTTAGTGTGTGCGAAAAGCTGTTTCCGATGGACGGACCTCTCACAAACCAGCCTGTGCTTGAGCTCATATTTGCGATTGTGCTTCCGGCTGTCAGCGCGGCAATCATGTTCAACATGAATGCGTCGGGCGGCGGCACGGATATAATTGCGATGATACTGAAAAAATACACAAGCTTTAACATAGGTGTGGCGCTTTTTATTGTGGATTTGGCAATCACGGTCGCGGCATGTATGGTATTTGATATTGAGACGGGTCTCTTCTCATTTGTCGGACTTATGGCAAAGACGCTTGTGATTGACGGAACGACAGAGAATGTAAATTTGTGCAAGTATTTTACGATTATCACGGACTCACCGGACGACATTGTCATGTTTATTCACACCCAGCTGGGAAAGGGCGCGACTACCTTCAAGGCAGAGGGTTCATTTACACACAAGCAGAAGTATGTCATTCTCACAGTTTTAAAGAGAGGGCAGGCGGTTGAGCTGAGAAATTATATCAAGCTCAATCACGGCAAAGATACGTTTATTATGATAACTAACAGCAGCGAGATTATCGGAAAGGGCTTTAGAGGATTAAACTGACAACAGCATTGACTAAAGCAAAAAATAGAGATATATTTAGTTACATGATTTATAAAAAATGCGCAGCGCATACGACGTGAATATGCACTGTGCAGGACGGAGGAGATTTTAATGGGAAAGATTATTTTGACAGGTGACAGACCTACGGGCAGACTTCATATCGGTCATTATGTCGGCTCACTAAAGAGAAGAGTGGAGCTTCAAAATTCGGGTGAATATGAGAAGATTTTTATAATGATTGCCGACGCACAGGCGCTCACAGACAATGCGGACAACCCTGAGAAGGTGAGACAGAACATAATAGAGGTTGCACTTGATTATCTGTCAGTAGGACTTGACCCGGCTAAGTCGACACTGTTTATACAGTCACAGATACCGGAACTCACCGAACTCACGTTCTATTACAGCAATCTTGTAACCGTGTCAAGACTTCAGCGCAACCCTACAGTCAAGGCTGAGATACAGATGCGCGGCTTTGAGACAAGTATTCCGGTGGGATTTTTCACATATCCTATAAGTCAGGCTGCGGATATAACAGCATTTAAGGCCACAACGGTTCCTGTCGGTGAAGACCAGCTTCCTATGCTTGAGCAGACCAAGGAGATTGTCAGAAGCTTCAACAGAATATACGGCGATACTCTTGTCGAGCCTGAAATTCTTCTTCCTGACAACAAGGCGTGCTTACGACTTCCGGGCATTGATGGAAAGGCAAAGATGAGCAAGTCACTTGGCAACTGTATCTACCTTGCGGAGTCCGAGGCTGATGTCAAGGAAAAGATTATGAGAAATATGTTCACCGACCCTAACCATATAAAGGTTGAAGACCCGGGACAGATTGAGGGCAACATGGTATTTACCTACCTTGACGCATTCTGCAAGCCTGAGCATTTTGCAGAGTATCTTCCTGACTACGCTAACCTTGATGAACTCAAAGCTCATTATAGACGCGGCGGTCTCGGCGATGTTAAGGTCAAGAAGTTCCTCATAAATGTCATGAACGAGGAGCTTAATCCTATCCGTGCGAGAAGAAAAGAGTACGAGAAGGATATCGCCTATGTATATGAAGTTCTGAAAAAGGGAAGTGAGGCTGCAAGGGAGGTTGCGGCTAAGACACTCGACGACGTTAAGAACTCAATGAAGATTAACTACTTTGCAGACCAGGCACTTATCGACGAGCATATAAAGAAGTATCAGGGGCAGTAAAACAATAGGCTGTGAAGATGCAAGTGTTTTAAACTGATTATTAAAAAGTAAATACACACAAGCAGGCAGCTAATGAATAATTTATTTTTGGATGTAAGGGGACGATGTGATGCGTACCATGCAGTTTAAGATGGAAAGACCGGGGCAGGTCGAGGTGGGGCAGATGGTGGATATCACGGAGGGAAAGCTTCCGTCAAGCTTCTACTACACGATAGAGCCGGCGGTTGCAATGTCCGGCAATTACCGCCTCGCCGAGAGGCTTATGGCAAGGCAGGGAAAGGTGACTGACGTTGAGGAGACCCCAAGGGGCTTCTTTGTGACATGTGAATTTGACGAATAAAAATGCGGCAGATGCAGTAAAAATGTTTTACTGTGTCTGCCATTTTTTGTTAATTTAATTTTAAAAAATCGTTGTTCTGTAGGTTCTATCATACGGTCAAAGATTTTTGCTCTGTAAATTTTATAAGAATTTCTATTCGATTTTACATACAATATTGGTGTTTTATCTTGACATAGGTGCAATATCATGTATAATAGTGGTTGGTTTAGCGTCACTAAACTTTTTGTTTAATTATTTACATCGGGTGACGGAGGAGGTATCCAAATTGCAGATTGGCAGTAAGATAAAGGAACTTAGAGTTTTAAAGGGACTTACGCAGGAGGAGCTCGCGGACAGGGCTGAACTGTCGAAGGGCTTTATATCGCAGCTTGAGAGAGACCTCACATCGCCGTCCATCGCAACTCTTGTTGATATTTTGCAGTGTCTTGGCACTGACCTTAAAACCTTTTTCGACGACACGGAGGATGACCGGGTTGTTTTTAAGAAGGAAGATTATTTTGAGAAGACGGACACGGAGCTTCATAATAAGATAGAATGGATTATTCCTAATGCCCAGAAGAATATTATGGAGCCAATCAGACTTACACTTGAGCCGGGAGGTTCGACTTACCCGGATAATCCACATGAGGGTGAGGAGTTTGGGTATGTGCTGTCGGGTTCTATAAGCATTATAGTGGGAAATAAAAGGTACAAGGCAAAAAAGGGAGAGGCATTTTACTTTGAGCCCAAGTACAAGCACTATATAGAGTCTAAAAGCGGAGCAGTTATTATATGGGTCAGCTCACCGCCGAGCTTTTGATATAATCAAGGAAGTTAAAACGTGGAGGAAGAATTATGAGCAACAAGATAATTGAGTTAAAGGGATTGACGAAGAACTTTGATGACCAGCAGGTGCTTAAAGGGATTGACCTTAATATTTATGAGAATGAATTTCTCACGCTTTTAGGACCGAGCGGCTGCGGTAAGACGACAATACTCAGAATAATAGCCGGATTTGAGGAGCCAAGCAAAGGTGAGCTTCTTTTCAACGGAATTGATATTTCCAAGGTTCCGCCTTATAAGAGAGAGATTAACACGGTTTTCCAGAAATATGCCCTGTTTCCGTTTTTGAATGTGCATGACAATGTCGCATTCGGTCTCAATTTAAAGAAGGTGGAAAAGTCGGTTGTCGACCAGAAAGTCAGCCGTATGTTGAAGCTTGTAGGACTTGAGGGCTTTGAAAAGAGAGATGTCACACTTCTTTCGGGAGGTCAGCAGCAGCGTGTTGCCATAGCGCGCGCGCTTGTAAATGAGCCTAAGGTGCTTCTTTTGGATGAGCCGCTCGGAGCGCTCGACGCGAAGCTGCGAAAGGAAATGCAGTTTGAGTTAAAGAAAATTCAGAAGGAAGTCGGAATTACCTTTATTTTTGTAACGCATGACCAGGAGGAGGCTCTTTCCATGTCCGATACCGTGGTTGTAATGAATAACGGTATCATCCAGCAGATTGGCTCACCGGAGGACATCTACAATGAGCCGGAGAACAGATTTGTCGCCAACTTTATCGGAGATTCCAACATCATAGAGGGAAATATGATAAGGGATTGTCTTGTGTGCTTTGATGGAATAGAGTTTCCTTGTGTTGACAAGGGTTTTAAGGAGAATGAGGAGGTCGAGGTTGTGCTTCGACCAGAGGATATAGATATCGTTGAGCCTGATAAGAGTAAGCTTAGGGGAACAGTCGCATCTATAGTGTTTAAGGGTGTCCACTATGAGATTATAGTGAAAACTGACCGCCGCGACTACAAAATTCACACGACGGATTACCATGAGGTGGGAAAGGCTGTGGGACTGAGCTTTACGGACGAGGATATACATGTAATGTACACAATGGAAAACTGATGGCGGAGGAATGTAAATATTATGAAGCAGTTTAAAAATCTTGTAAGACCATATCTTATCTGGTCATTCATATTGATTGTCGTGCCGCTGTTTCTCATTGTGATGTATTCCGTGACAACAGGAGGCAACAGCCTTGTAAATATCCAGTTTACGGGCGAGAACTTTAAGAAAATATTTGAGCCGGTATACATGAATGTGTTTATTCGTTCATTTAAGCTGGGAGCAATAACGACGGGAGTGTGCCTTGTGGTCGGATATATGCTGGCATACTTTATCTCGCGCTACAGTGAGAAGGTGCAGAACGTACTCATCCTTGCGGTGACAATTCCTACATGGATTAACATGCTTCTGCGCACCTATGCGTGGATAAGTCTCTTATCCGACAACGGAATTGTCAATTCTCTTCTTACACTTTTAGGGCTTGACCCGGTTACAATGATGTACACGGATTTTTCCGTCATAATAGGTCTTGTGTGTGACCTTCTTCCGTTTATGGTTATACCTATTCACACATCGCTTGCCAAGATGGACCATTCACTGATAGAGGCGGCGTATGACCTCGGTGCAAAGCCGCTCACTGCGTTCTGGAAGGTGACATTTAAGCTCTCCATTCCGGGTGTCGTAAATGGAACAATCATGGTGTTCCTGCTCTCGATATCGAGCTTCGTTATTCCTAAGCTCCTCGGAGGCGGACAGTATGTGCTCATAGGAAATCTTATCGAGGAGCAGTTTATATCCGTGGGTGACTGGAACTTCGGAAGTGCCATCTCGATGCTGCTTGCAGTGGCAATTCTTATAATGATAAGAATTATGAAAAAAATAGACCCTGATGAGAACGGAGGTGCGTGAGCTTGAAAAAACGTGGAAAAATAGGTTCAATAATATATATAGCTATATGCTTTGCCTTCTTTTATATACCGATTATAGTGACGATGGTTTTCTCGTTTAATTCGTCTAAGTCACTCACAAGGTTCACGGGATTCAGTCTTAGATGGTATCAGGCGCTTGTTCAGGACAGGGATATAATGAGCGCTGTCGGGGTGTCGTTAAGTATTGCCGTGATTGCGACGGCGGTTGCGACGGTTCTCGGAACAATAACAGCTATCGGACTTTCAAAAAGCCGCAAGGTTATCAAGGAATGGCTCATAAATGTGAACAATATTCCGATTATGAACCCGGAGATAGTTACGGCTATCGGACTTATGATACTTTTTTCGTCCATGAAAATTCAGAGAGGCTATGTCACTATGCTTCTCGCGCATATATGTTTTTGTACACCTTATGTAATCACAAGTGTGTACCCTAAGGTGCGAAGCCTTGACCCTAACCTTGCCAACGCGGCGATGGATTTAGGTGCGACACCGTTTCAGGCACTCACAAAGGTCATCGTGCCGATGATTAAGCCGGGAATATATGCCGGAATGTTATTGTCGTTTACGATGTCGCTCGACGATTTCGTTATATCGTACTTTGTAACGGGAAACGGAGTTGCGAACATATCGATTGTCGTGTACAACATGACTAAGCGCACCAATCCGACAATCAATGCGTTGTCGGCGATACTTATTGTGGTAATTATTATAACACTTCTCATTGTAAATCTTGTGCCGGAGGCGGTGAAGAAGAGACAGGAAAAGCGTGTCGAGAGAAATAAAAAGCTTATGCAGGATAGTGTACAGGCTGACAAGCTTGATTAATATAAGCTTGACAGTGCAATAATCTATACTAGTATTTGTGTCATTTTATTTGACAGAATGGAGATTAACTAAAAATGAAAAAGAAAATAGCAGCTTTGATATTATGTGTATGTATCGCAGCTCTTGCACTTAGCGGCTGTGGTTCATCCGGCAAGAAGACTCTCAGAGTGTACAATGCCGGAGAGTATATTGACAAGACACTTCTCACAAAGTTTGAGAAGGAGTACAACTGTAAGGTTGTATATGAGACATTCGATTCAAACGAGTCACTTTACACCAAGGTTATGAGCGGCAGCAAGTACGATGTCCTTGTACCTTCCGACTACATGATTGAGAGACTTATAAAGGAAAATTTTCTTCAGCCTGTCGACTGGAGCCTTATAACCAACAAGGAAAATATAATCTCGGATTTGCTCGGAAGAAGCTTTGACCCTGACAACACATATTCTGTTCCTTATTTCTGGGGCTCTGTGGGTATTCTCTATGACAAGACCGTTGTGTCTGAGGAGGATGCAAAGGAGGGCTGGAACCTTCTTTTAAATGAGAAGTACAAGGGCGATTTGTATATGTATGACTCGGAGAGAGACTCTTTTATGATAGCTTTGAAGGCGCTCGGCTACTCGATGAACACCAAGGATTACTCAGAGCTTGACGAGGCATACCAGTGGCTCTGCAATCAGAGAGACACTATGGACCCTGTATATGTCGGTGATGACGTTATCGACAACATGATTTCCGGAAATAAGTCCATTGCGGTTGTATATTCAGGCGATGCCGCGTATATCATGTCAGAGAATGAGAACCTCGCCTACATTGAGCCGGAGCAGGGCACAAACATTTGGTGTGACAGCATGGTTATAACAAAGGACTGCACCGACACAGAGCTTGCACACCAGTTTATAAATTTCATGCTCGATGCTGACAGTGCGCTTGCAAATACAAGGGAAGTTGGATATTCCTCACCTGTAAAGGTTGCATTTGAGACAATGCAGCAGAGTGATTATAAGGGTATCAGCGCGTATGTCTCAAGAGTAGGATATGACAAAGATGAGGTATTTGCTTACCAGGAGACGGAGATAAAGTCGTACTGTGCAGACCTCTGGACAAAGGTTAAGGCTCACTAATATTTAGATAGAAATCCTCGCGGAAGTGTTTTTGTGACGCTTTCACGGGGATTTTTTGTTATATATTAACAAAAAATAAAAATATTTGAGAAAAATTTAACAAAAAAATCATCTTGACTTGAATTATCTGAAAATAAGTAGTAAAATAATAAAAGTGATTATTAGCTTTTGTAGAAATATTTAACTCAAGATTAAGAAGTATTTTACAAATGCTTGCACGAACAAATGTATAGGTGCATGGAAATTCATACAACACTATAATTTTTTTGAATTTCTGCAAATGTGGCTAAGGAGGTATTGGCAAATGTTTAAGAAGATTAATTCCTACAGAATTAAGAAGCGTCTATCAGTTTCCTTCGGGTGGGTAATCGCTATTTCGGCGGCTGTTTCGGTTGCGGTTGCAGTGGTTATGCTGTACATGGTTCAGGATTATAAGAAGGTTCTGAACACTTTCGCATATCCGCAGGGAGATATCGCAATGGCTATGAATTATACGGCAGAGGTAAGAAGTGCATTGCGTGGAATAGTCGGCTATGACGATGATAGTCTTATTCAGACTATGAAAACACAGCACGAGACAGCGATAAGTCAGTTTGAGGCAAAGTTGGAGGATATCAGACCTACAATGGTGACAACGGAGGGCAAGACCTGTATGTCGAATATAGACAAGGCATGGTCAGAATATCTCACCGTTGATGCAAAGGTCTTAGAGGTAGGTGCGACAACGGATGTGGAGCTGTCAGTCAAGGCACAGCAGATGATGAGTGATGACCTTGCCCCTAAGTATGAGGCACTTGATACGGCTATGAAGTCTCTTATGGCGCTCAATGAACAGCTTGGCAACAAAGAGCAGTCCAAGCTCATCGCAATTTTTGTCGTTGCAATGGTTATTATAATTGGAACTATTGTGGGAGTTGTAATTTTCTCAACAAGACTTGCCGTGTCAATCGGCACAAGTATAGAGAAGCCGTTAAATGAGTTGGCAGCAAGGTTTATATCATTTGGAGAGGGAGACTTGGACGCTCCGCTTCCTGTAGTTGATACGCAGGATGAGATTAAGGATTTGACGGACAGTGTTGCGGTTATGGGAACAAGACTTAACACTATCATAAATGATGCCGGCAGACTTCTCAAGGAGATGTCGGAGGGCAACTTTAACATCGGCACAGACTGTGAAGACCAGTACATGGGTGCGTTCAATGCACTTCTCATGGGCATGAGAAATATGAACCGTAAGATGAATGACACAATCAGAGGTGTGGATGACGCTTCAAAGCAGGTGGCAGATGGCTCTAACAACCTTTCGCAGTCCGCACAGGCTCTCGCAGAGGGTGCTACAGAACAGGCAGCTACCACCGAGGAAATTCAGGCTACAATCAATGAACTCAACGAGGGCATACAGCACACAGCTACAGAGCTTGAAAAGTCATATCAGGAAGCAAAGAGATATGCAGGAACAGCCGAGGACAGCCGTGAGGATATGGCAGCTCTCATGGGAGCTATGGAGCGTATCAGCGAGACATCTGAGAAGATTGGCGACATTATAGCTGAGATTGAGGATATAGCAAGCCAGACGAACCTTCTCTCACTCAACGCGTCCATTGAGGCTGCAAGAGCAGGAGATGCGGGCAGGGGCTTCGCGGTTGTTGCTGACCAGATTCGTAACCTCGCGGAGCAGAGTGCCAAGTCTGCAACCGATTCAAGAAATCTTATTGAGGCATCAATGCATGAAGTGAGAGAGGGCAGCAAGATTGCGACAAAGGCATCCGATTCCCTCAAGGAAGTTGTGACAGGTGTTCAGACGATAGCCGAGAGCGCCAAGAAGATGAGTGAGCTTTCATTAAATCAGGCATCCGGAATGGAGCAGGCAGATTTGGCTGTCGCAAGAATTTCCGAGGTAATACAGAGCAACTCGGCAGCGGCTCAGGAGTCATCCGCGACAAGCGAGCAGCTATCATCCGAGGCTACGACACTCAGCGATATGGTATCACGTTTCAAGCTCAGAGACAGATAGAAGATAATAATTTCTTAATAATTTGTTTATAATTTTATTAGCACTCTCCTCTTGACATTGCTAATAAAAAGATGTATAACGTGTTCAGAACAAAGGAAAGGAACAAAAAGAGGTGAGAAAAAGAAATTAAAACCTTGATGTTCCTGAAACATCCCGGTTCAAAGAATAGATACCAAGAAAACAAGGTAATAGGTTTTGTTGATGAAAAGGAGAGATGACTTATGTTAATGCCTAGTATTTTTGGAGAGAACTTATTTAATGATGACTGGATGGACTTTGGATTCCCAGAGGTTGACAAGGCTCTGTATGGTAAGCATGCAGGACATGTGATGAAGACAGATGT
>JBNMKO010000067.1:0-18483 GCA_050874385.1 Eubacteriales bacterium | reverse complement strand
TATCCGCGCCTGTTTTGACTGCATCACGGTTGATTTTCTTCATCATCTTGGCATATTCTCGTTTATACTCTGCTGTCTGCTCCGCAATAAGCTTTCTAAATTCCCTGTCCGAACCCAAGAATTTCATTATCTCTCGGCGCAATCTTGCGGGACTATATCCTAATTTTTTCATGGCAGCAAGTTCATTCTCGATTGTGCCGGAATATGTCAGAGTCTCATCAAGCCTCCTTGCAACATCCTGTATAACCCATTGCTCCAATTCATCAAAATAAGGCATAAGAGCTTCTGATAGTACATCTATCTGCTCATCATTCAGCATTACTCCTCACCGTCCTCGCCCTCATCTTTATCATCATCTATGGACGCAATAAGTTCTGCTGCCTCCTCATCCGACAGATTGTACTTCTTTGCAAGATACCACTGTGTAAGCTTTGGGATATTGAACTGTATTGCATCATTTCGCATGTCCTCAAGCTCTGCATCCTCGTCGCGGATATAACTGTCATTAAAGTCAATCTTAATCTCCTCATCAATGTTATAAGCTGTACCCAAAAATGTGTTCGAGTACCACATAACCGCTCTCGTAAGTCCTGTTATGTACCTAACCGCCTGCTGCCTCTGCTTGTTGAGTTCCTGAAGCTGGTCCTGTTTGGTTCCGGCGTATTCGGTGGCTGTCGTTATCTTTCCATTCTCGAAAGTGTACTTCTTAGTTCCAAAACCAAACTGCATTGATACCAATGACAGTATGAGTTCAAAGGTCTTTGTTATCTCCTCAACCCTTATTTCCGGATTGTACTCATGGTACACTTCATTCTGGTCTGGAAGTTTCTCCCCTATCAACACAAAAAGCTTTTTTTGCTCCGTTGTCAGAACGGGTTTGCCATGTTCGTCCATCTCGCATAACATTTCATTGACCATAATAATCTTCTCACCCTTATCCACATCCGAATAAAGGATGTTGAAGCACAGGTCAAGCACTTTGAGGTACGGTATCGTATTCCACAGCTTAGGCAGTCCAAAGCCTTCCATATCATCAAGGTTATTTACTTCCGCATTTTCCATAATCGCAAATGGTCTGATATTCCCAAGCCTTATATTTTCAACCGCCGATATCTGATTTCCTGTAGTATCAAACTCATAAGTTGACACCGCATAATTGATACCATCAAAAGTAAATACCACAAGTGTAATCATCTTCTTTGTGGCTTTGATGCTCTCGCCATAGAACGCACATTCTATCACATCGTCATTCTCTATTGTCAGAGGTATTATCCCTCTGGCATTGACATAGTTTATCTTGATTTCTCCGCCTCTAAGCGACCCGTCATCATATTCTTGTGCCCCTGATATTCTGACATACGCCCCCACTGTACCGTTGGCTGTCATTCTCTCAAGCTGGCGGCGGTACATAGTTGCAAAGCTGTTTTTCTCAAATATCCTCTTGACCTCCTCAAACTGAGTGTTGTTCTTTCCGGCATTTATCTCTATCACTTCACACAAATTCGCCTCATCTGAACAAATGCGTTTTGCAAAGTTAAGGCGGTTAAGCTCATACTTCTCCCCCTGTATGGTCTTTCTGCAATGGAAATCTTTTATCGGCTCATTGCAGTACCACGCATCACACGCGGCTATGTAATTATATGGGATGTCATTACAGGCTGTATAACCCAGTTCATTCAACTTTCTTTTTACTGTTGTATTAATTATATTCTCTTTCAATTTCAACTCCTCCTATCAAGCTCTATGTACTCTACAAAGTCCAACAGGGTGTAGCACATACAGTCCCACCAGTCATTGCAGTTATTAATATTAAGGTCTTCCGGAATGTCAGGATTTTTTTCATCCCATCTGAGTGATGCTATCGCCTTGCGCAGTTGAACGCATCGCTTATTTATCTTTAATCTTCCTGAATTAAGCAAGAGGTCTATAAGCTTTGGTCTGTCCGCTACCTCATTTTTTCGGCACCCAGTTATATTGCGGTGCGGAAGTCCTGCTGCCTTTGCTGCTCCTATCAGTGAATTAATCATTGTCGGTGATGCCGAATCGGGAAACACCCAATCCACGCGCCTGTACTTATTAAGGCAATAACGGTAAAACTCAATAAACTTATCGCATATTGCCTTGGAGTCCACTGCCTCAGTTACTGGAAGCCCCGCCTCCTCTAACACCTTGAAGCTGTGATAACCACCCTGATATCCTGTAAGACAAAATGTTGTTTTAGAGCCGTTACCACCAAAATCTATCCCCATAACAACCTTTGAGAATGACTGTATCAGTTTTCCTTCTGGGGATATTACTTCATCCTCAGCAAACAGATATGGCGTATCATCCTCAGCGAAATAGCGAAAGATAATGCCGGATGCAAGCACCCACAATCCTCTGATAAAACGGTCATAGAACACGCCGCTGTAAAGGCTCTCATAACGCTGTATGATACGTTCAGACAGGCTTGGATTATCACGCATGGTAAAATGTATTCTTATCATGTTTTTTTCGCCTATGCGGTCAATCCACTCTGTCTTGATATAATGGTCAGGTCCTTCCGGGTTACAGTTAAACCAATACTTGGAGCCCTCCACCGAACAACGCCCCGTCGCCTGGTCAACAAAGCTCTCCGGCATAAGTGCCACCTCATCAAAGAACACGCCCGCAAGCGTGATACCCTGTATTAAGTCCTGTGAGCCTTCATCCTTTCCACCAAAGAAATAGAACTCATTTATCACCGTTCCTTTTTTAACTGTCATACTGTTTTCAGAACGGTGTTCCTCCACCTTATATCCTCTGGCTTTAAGCATTCCCTTTAGCTGTTTTATTACATTGCGCCTTAATGACTGAATGGTTTTACCACACATGGCAAAGTTCTGACCATTGAACATCTCCATCGCCCATATTGCAAACGACAGTCCCATGCATGTCGTCTTGCCGCTCCTGATGGAACCGTCACACAATATTCCGTCTTTATCAGCATAAGGACTTCCCGGCACCCACCATGTAAGCACCATCTTTTGTTTTAACGAAAAACTCTCATACTTAAACGTCGGCTGTCTGATTTGCTTCATCTGCTGCCTCCCGTTCTCTATCGCTCAACACCTCAACCTGTGCATCCACACCATTAAAAACCTGTGATGCGGTTTTTTTGAGTGCATCAATAAAACCATCATCCTCATATTTCTCCTCAACCGGTGGTGCTTCTCTTTTGTCGCGCCATTCATCCGGCTTGCGGTTTTTAAGCCAAAAAATCTGTGCCGTGGTATCAGGCGGAATATATTCTTCTACTTCTGCGTACTCGATTTCTTCTGTCTCCCTTATCTTTTTGCCATTTTCATATTCTGTTTTTTTGACCTTAAATGGCTTCTTTAACGTGACTGTGTAACCGATGCCTTTCTTATACAAGGCATTTTCCATCTCATAATCCGCAAGCTCTTTCCCTTTTTTTATGGCAGCCGAAATAGCCGGATACTTTTTAATCCACTCCTTGAACGTGGACAATGAAATTCCCATATTTTTAGCCATCTGTGCCTGTGTCAGCCCGTCCCTCGCCCATGCCCCAAGAAGTGTCCTGTTGTCGGCTTCCAACCACTTCTCATATTTTCCCTTTGCCATATATGCTGCTGCCTCCTTTCCCGCCTGCGGAGTAATATTCCGGTATGTTTAATCTTTGTGTGCAAAATAAAAAGAGCCGGATACACGAAGCTGTAATTAAGCTTCATATATTCGGCTCTTAGGCGCTGTTTTTATGTTTTGATTATACTACAGAACATGTATTCTGTCTAATGTTTATTTGCTATTATGGACATTGTGCAAATAGAAGTTCAAATTGCTCTCATTAACTCATCACAATACTTTCCACATAAATCACACTTATATACTTTCATCTCAACATCCCTTCCTGCTCTTCTTTTCCGCTGTTAGCTATTACAAGGTTGTCACAGTCCTCGCACTGCATTCCCTTCTCATAGCACCACTCCTGTTCATGCTCCGCCACTTTTATAAGTGGCTTGTCATGCCATCTGCAATATGCTTCTTTCTCCATGCACTCATCTCCTTTATGTCATATTCTCTTTGCCATTTTTATACTTAACCATTTTTTTTGACTTTTTACACATATAAAAATGTGGATTTTTTCTACAAAAAAATTAACGAAAGGAGATTTATAGAAAGGAGATTTATAATATGCTAATCATAAAATGGATGTTATGTCATTTTATTATAATTCTTTTGAAAAAAACGCTCTTTCCTTTACTACATAGAAAATTAGCAAAAAAAATGGATTATAATTTATTTGTTTTTTTAGCTTCTGTGCCAGTTAAATTTCTTATAAAAGTTTGCACTCTATCTTTTATAACTAGCTGATTAAAAGTGGGGCTATGTCATAAATAGCCCATAAATTTCAATTTAACCTGTACTTCTGTGTCAGATTCTGACACAGCCTTATTTATCAGATGTGTCAATCAACTCGCATCCTAAGATGCAGTACCCATCAACCAACCCTGTGTAATCTTCAAGCATATATATAATACGTTTATAACATGTCCTGCCCATGTATGCACCACCATTATACTCCCGTAATACAAGGATATCTCCCACAGCGTACTCACAATCATTCTTCATAAGCTCAAAGCTCCTCGCCCCGGATGTGGCATCGGCAAATGATGTTGCTCCCATTTTAATTTCATGTGTTCTCCAACGGTTTCGGAGGGAAGCCGTTGCATACGTCTGTCGTCCTCCTGCTGCCTGAGCGCTCTCCTTGTCTCTCGGTTAATTACAGCCTGTTCCTCATCGTAACGCTGTTCTGCTGTCTTTTCTGCCTCCGCCTTATCAATGTATCTGTCACAGTTTACACATGTAGAGGTCTTAACATCACATTCCACATACCGCTTACAGCTCCAGCAGAGGGATGTGACGCTCTCCGGGTGCGCATCCTGATATTCCTCATCTGGCTCATGTATATTAGCGTATGCACTTCCCACATTCGCCACGGCATATTCCTGTGTTTCTTCCGACTTCTCTGACCATTCACCATTCATTTCAGCATGGGAGGCTGTAATCTCACCTCCCATCCCCGGCAGACTGCCATCCGGCGCAATCTCGGACTGCCCTTCAATCTGTTCTGCTGCCTCTGCCTCCTCCTGCTGCTTTTTAATCTCCTTAACATCCTTGATTGTCAGTCCATTTCCCAAGTTCTTTATATCTGTGTACAATTCAAGCAGCTTCTCCTGTGCCTCCTGCGACATTCCGCTTATCTCATAGGCAGCAGAGAATGTCAGGCGACCTTCTTTAAGTGCTGTTATAAATTCGGGTATGAGATGCTTGTTAATGCTCTCTATCTGCCCTACCTTGGCAGGAGATATTTTAAGCAAATCAGCAATCACATCCCGCAATCTGCCACTGTTAAGGTCATAGCCCTTTAAGGTCTGCCCTTTATCTTTCATCTCCTGCAATATCTCTTTTGTCTGTCTCTCCTCCTCCAAAATATCGGAAGAGGTCTTATCACGATACGCATTTGCCGCAATGAGAAATAACCTCTCCTCATTATCCGACTGCGGTGTCAGAATCTGACACGTCGCCATCTCGAACTCTGTATGTCCCTGCTCCACGAGGAGATTGAGCGCCCTCCAGCGCCTCTCTCCTGCGGTTATCCTGTAATCTCCACGCTCACACGGTGCATGTACCACTGTAAGGTTCTCTATCAGCCCAAATACATATATATCCTGTGCAAGCTTCTCTATGTCCGGCATCGAGTAGAAGTTGGCATCGTTGCTGTACATCTTTTTAATATTAATATCCTTAGTACGGAAGCGCGCCTTAGGGTTGTTGTCAATAACTGCTGCCGCGGCGTTCTTATTGAGCTGGTCCAGCACATTCCAAGCCATGTTTATCCCTCCTGCCCATCACATTCAATAATCTCTTCAACCACAGCCCTGTAATCCTGTGTAACCGGGCTGCGCTTTGTAAATGCCGGAAGCGGAAGGTGTGAAATCGTCGACTTCTCCGCCATTATCGAACGGCGCACTGTTGTCTTAAAGCACTCATACCCTGACTCTGTTTTAAGCCACTCCTCTGTCTGTGCGGTTGTCTTATTGCCTTGACGCATTGTCATAAGGACTTTCATCCGGATATTAGGATTGATTTTTTTAAATGACTCAAGCTGTATAGCCATATTCCCAGCCGCCTCCTGCTCAAAGCCTCCTATCTTGACCGGGGCAACCACGAGGTCAGCCGCCTCAAGGACATTCGTTACCGTCATGTCCATTAAGAGACCGCAATCCACTATACAGTAATCATAAGCTTCCCTGACCTCATCCATGGCAGTAGAGAACCTTAAAATCTGGTTGCTGCTCTCATCCATAAGAAGCTGCATATTGGTTCTCATAAGATATCCGTTTGCCGAAACGATATCTATATTCTCATAAGGTGTCGTCTGTATAAGCTCCTCCGTAGAGTAATTGCCTCCTGCTGCCCGGTGGTTCTCAAGCAGTTCCGGCATACCCTGTCCCTCCGGGTCAAATCTGCCATACAGCAGAGATATGTTACCCTGCTGGTCAGCATCGACCACAAGCACCCTCTTCTTATACTCCTCGCCTAAGATATAAGCGATTGATGCGGCTGTCATGGTCTTGCCAATGCCGCCCTTCTGGTTCATAACTGCAATGATTTTCATTGTATTTTCCTCCTGTTTTATTTATTTGCTCTGATATGGTTATCGCTTTGCCCTGAAATAGCTGCGTGGCAGATACGTCTTAAAATCATGTATCTGTGTAGGGTTTCCCCTGCTGTTTTCCGCAATCTCCTGTTTCATCGCACTGTCAGCCACACTTATTATTCTTTGTCTTGGGAACAATCCCGGAACAACATTCTGTCCCTCGTTTTCTTCATAGCCACCAAACAGCTCCGCCAACATGTCCTCCGGCATCTCGATGTATGTGGCAACGGCGCGTACCTTGTGATACAGGTTAATCGCCATGACATACTGCTGCCTCTGGCACAATGTATTAAACTCGTCCGCCGATGCACGCATCTTGTTCATAATCTCCTTTTCCGTCATATCGTCACCTCCCACATGGCAGACTGTCATCCTTCCAAATGCTGTTGTTCGGTCTTGACATCGTTGACACGAACCCCTCCGGGGCAAATGTCAAACGCGACAGTTGTATGTACTCCTGAATTGCGTTAATCGCCTGTTCCGCCGAATAGCACGTTGCGACATAATAACCCGCCTCTGCCATGTCATGTAAGAACTCCTTCTGCGACTGCTGCAATCTGCCATTACCGTACTTCATCTCGATGTACAGACCATGATATCTGCCTTTAGGACATGGCAGGAACAGGTCTGATACACCGGAGCGCACTCCCATCTGTTTTAATTTTATCGCCTCAGCTTTATTCCTGCTGCCACCATTAGGAATATGGTGCAGCCACTTTAATTCAGGGAACTGTGTTACTGTGTTCCAATCTGCCCATGCGATGACACTAATCTGCTCCGTGTCCTCACTTCTTGGTGCATTTCTCAAATTCATCCTCTTGTTCTCCTTCCTGCCATTCTTCCGGCTCGTCCTTTTTAATCTTGTATTCCGTGTAACGGTAATAGCCCATGCCTGTATAGCGGTTCACACCCCATACGATAGAGTTTTTGTCTATGTAGTAGCCCGGTGTCGGCTTAGGACCATTCTCAACCAAGTCCTTGAGTGTCCAACGGCGGTACTCCTTGCGCTCCGGCTGTGGACGGACAAGGTTTTTAGAGGTTGAATAGCTCACAAGCTTCTTGCGCTCATTTTCTGCAAACATTGAGAGCTGTCCCTCTATCTCCTCGGTTGGCTGTTTAACCAAATACTCTGCCAAATCTGCATATCCACCTGACTCATAGAGTGTTTCATAGTTAATTCTTCCATGTCCCCACAGCTTTTGAAGCAGCTTGTCCGTGTCAACTCCTGCGATGCGGTTGACCAGTATGTGCAGATGTATTCCACCCCTTGCGCCTATCTCAAGACGCTTAATATACTTGAACACCGCCCCATTCTTCTTATATGCCCCTCTACATGCCCTCAGAAAATCATCAATGTCTTTTAACACCTGCTCAATCGACAGTCTTGTCCCTCTTGGATATTTCAACGTACACCACAGGTCATGCTCCCTGAAGTTCTCCTTTATTAATCTACGCACCTTGTTCTCTCTATTCGTCTGGTTCTGCTTCTTTATCTGCTCCGGGGTAGCCTTCACCTTATCAGCCCTCTTCTCCCCCTTAGCTCCATACTTACCTGCATACTTAAACTCGTACTCTATGGAACTCCTGAACTTCCATATATCTTTCCAGTACATATCACACACCGCCTTATATATTGTCGTAACTTTAATATACTTAGAATGTTATTAAATGCGGTTCTGACCGCATTTTTATTGACTTTTTAGACTTTAAGTGATACACTATTTTTGTTGTATTTGGTACCACAAGTGCCTCGAAGCAGTGTTTCTTTTACGAAACACTGCTTCTTTTGTTTTTCATAGAAATTGATGGATATCCGCTTTCCATAAAAATAAACCTGTTTCCAGTCATTGCCTTTATATCATTAAAGTGTTATCATTAAATTAATCATAAAACCAATAAGGAGGTTTACCTAATGATTAATTTATATTTATTTGAATTATTCAATGTTCTCGCTCCGTACATAAATGACGGATATGAAGGTGTTGAATTGTCTGAAAATGAAGATGGGCTCTCTCTTGACATCTCTGTCTTTGACGAGTCTGAGTCCATAAACATTGCCTCTATATATGATATTGCTTCACCAGCACATCCTAAATCCTGTAAAATTACTCCCAATTCCCTATTTCCTGTCATATTTACAGTAAATGAGCTTGAAACTATAATGAATGCTATTGAAAATGTTATGCCTATTATAAAGGCAGATATGGAATCCCCTGAAACATCTCAGGCTGACCGAAAACATCTTTCTGACATTATCTATAAAATGAAAAATATTCAGGATAAGATTCTGTCTGCACATGACCGGTATTTTCAGTAGCAATTTTTATAATTTCATAGCTTATTTTATTATCCAAATGCTGTGTGTTATATTTACGCACAGCATTTTTTAACGTATCCTCAAGGAAGTTTATCTCGTTTTCCCCTGCCCGCATAACCACCTGAATATGATTTTCCCTTCTCTCGCTTGTTGTAGTGCATGTTATTTTCTTAATTCTTCTCATTCCGCTCTCCTCCCTTTATTCCTGCTGCCCCGTACACGCAGCCAGATGTATTGCTTCCGCTATACACCTAGCTTTCGTCTTACTCTTGATGACATGGCTCAGATTTGCCGTATTATAGCCTGTGTCCTCAAATCTGTCATGTGCTGACAATTCGCAGCTAACACCTATCTGCGGTATGGCGCAGAACCCTCCGTTTGCGTGTCTGCCAAAAATGATTAGATAGCTCAATCCGTCAATACAAAGTGACATCTCATTAATCTCATCCTCTATCTGGTCTACGTCCTCTATCTTCCAGTCACTCATAAATCAACCACACCTCCACTCAATATATAAATCTCCGTCGCGTACATAATCATCCTCTGTGCATCGCGGTTTTTTAACCTATAAAATGCTTCCTGATACTTCTGCGGCGGAAGCACGTTATCGCACATAAGTGCCTCAAGCTCCTCCATCGTGGTTATCTCTACAATACATCCCATCGTACCTCTCCTCACCTGCTTCAATCTCATAACTAATTTTCTCAGCCTCGTCATCACTGTTGTTCAAGTTCATATCGAGAAGTCGATGCACCTTCAAATGGTCAAAATAAGTATCATTGCCATTCTTTAACAGGATATATCCGTCATTGACCATGTAGCCGTTTAGCAACTGTTCTGCTGCCATATCATATAAGTCCATTGTCACATTCTCGACTCCTCTCTCCGGAGCGAGCTTGTCAAGGTACTCAATCATCTTAAAGCTGTTTATTATGTTATACAAAGCTACATATATTCTCTTGACCGCTTCTAAACGATATATATCATAACCCTCTAACACCACTGTCCGTCTCACAGATGTGTCCTCAAGATAATGACGAACCATTATTTCCAACCTACGCATCTCCTCATAAGGTGTGTAGTGCAGCGTAATCTTCGACTTTCCGCAAAGATAGTTGATAAGTTCCTCATAAACATTGCCGGGAAGCCACTTACCTACAAGTGCATCCATGCGCTGCCTAATTTCCTCATTGAAATCTGCTCTTTCCATCGTTTTTATCCCTCCTTATCCTAGCAAAATGCAACATATTGCCACTTATTTATCTATGTGCTTGCTGCCACACCCCGTATACGGTTAATCTCCTCACCCAACTCTGTCATGGTCATACCCTGACGACGCGCAAGTGCCGCTGGACTTATATTGTATGTCCATACTGATGACGTTTTAATTGCATCGCCGATATCAAGCTTTCCCTGCTGTAAACCTATTCGGACAAACTGTGCACTGCATCCCATTATTATCGCCGCCTCTGTGGTCTTAATCCTTAATGCCTCCATGATTAATCCTCTCTATTTGACTTGATACTGCTCCCTTTTTACTGACACACAAACCAACTCTTTCAATTACGTCGGTGAATAATCAGGATAAGCAATATTAATATACAAAATATGGTCGGTTCCACTTCCTGCCTCCTATTCATGTTTACCTTATTCAGAGCTATCTGTAGTCACTCCAAATGAGGTAGACTGCTAAAATAATAACAATGAGGAGTAAAAATAAGTGTACTTTTGTATCTACCGGAAGGTTCTCCCACCAATTCACAAGCTCATTAAAACTTTCAATACACTTATCCCCTTGTTTCTCTGACAAGCCATCACATCCTCTCTATACCGGTTTCAATACACTGCTACTGAATTTTTCTTCCGTTTAAGCCAAGCAAACCACAAAACTACTATTCCTATAATTACAACAACCAAATACGACATGTGTAATCGTCCATCAATATTAAGAGCACTATCTATAAGTGCCTTTTCTTCTTCCTTGAGGTATCTCCCATCCTCAAGCTCCTCCATCAGTCTTTCAAACTGCTCCTGAAGGAGCTCTCTTCTCTTTAAATATGTTTTAATCACGCACTCACCTCCTCTCACGCCGACCTCTTGGGCTCCGGCTCCGACTGTGTGGTTATCACCTTACTCATTCCGTACCTCATGCCCTGTGAGAATGCCTGCATATAAAACAACATATCCTGCTGCTCATCTACAGAGAACTGATTTAATACATCTGCTACCTCTACTGTTTTACTTATGTCCTCTGATGGCATAATTGTCTTACTCATAAGTTCCACCTCCTCAATCCTTATTTCTCATGTAACGAATAATGCAGATAATCAAAACAATGTGCATTACAATCTGTACGACATCTAATATAATAGTTATCATATAGCTCACTCCTTTCTATTTTTTAATTGACAATGAGCTTGCAAAGCATTATTCTTAACTCAAGGGGAGGGAAACCTCCCCTGCGAATTAATCTATAAGATTTGTGATTAAATCAACAATCTTACCGATTAACTCGATGAGTGCGGTGATGAGAAGGACGTTTGCCAGGCGCTTCTCATCACCTTTTTTCTGCTTTTTATGCTTACTCATTGGTGTTCCTCCTTTCTGTAACTTATAGTTACATTATAATAACATTGCGTTATTTTGTCAATACCTTTTTGTAACATCACGTTACTTTTTTATTGACTTTAAAATTCAAGGCTGTTATTATGAAAATGGAAGGAGGTAAATGAAATTGAACGAAAGAATTAAACAATTAAGGAAAAAGCTCGGTTTGACCCTTGAAAAATTCGGAGAACGTGTCGGTGTCGGTAAAGCTGCTCTGAGTAGAATTGAAAATGGCAGCAACGGCGTTACCGAACAAATGTTCAAATCAATCTGCCGCGAATTTAATGTTGATGAGGAATGGTTAAGAACAGGTGCAGGTGGTCCCGATGTTCAATTTAAAAAACAAGAAACTTTCAATCCTAATGATGAAATATCCTCATTTTTCTACTCTATACAACAGGAAAATAGTAACTCATTTAAGAAAAAACTTATAAAAATGCTCTCGTCTCTCGACGAAGCAGGATGGAACACGCTTGAAAACACATTTAAGATATGTAATCAAATTAAGGAGGTGTGATTATTGAATGAACGTATTAAACAATTAAGGAAAAAACTCGGTTTAACCCTTGAAAAATTCGGAGAACGTATCGGTGTTTCTAAAATGACTATAAGTAGAATTGAAAACGGAGTTAATAATGTCACAGAGCAGATGTTCAAATCAATTTGCCGCGAATTTAATGTTGATGAGGAATGGTTAAGAACGGGGGCAAGTGGTCCCGATGTTCAATTTAAGAAGCAGGACACATTCTGTCTTGAAGATTTTTTAAAAACTCGAGGTGCAACTGACCTTGAAATAGAGATTATAAAAACATATTTCCAGCTTGACCCCGAAATTCGAGATACAATCATTAATAACTTCGCAAATCTATTCAATAAAAAAATATTTACAACTGCTGCCCCAGCATCTTCCACTCCACCGGAAGATGCTCATCACACCGCTGAAATCCCGAACACTTCAAGCCCTGATTCAGTCTCCGCTGCGGAGGCAGCTTATGAGAAGAGCTTAGGTATTGTGCCGAGCACAAGCTCTACTGCTTCGAGTACCATAAAAGACACAGAAAATGCCGGATAACAAAATAGTGGCTCTAAAGGCAGGTACACTGTACCCGCCTTTTTTATTGACATAAAGCTTCACGTCCTGTATATTAATCATTATACAAAACATATTTACAGGAGATGCTCGTATGAAAAAACACGGATTTTTATACTATCTTTTTATTGAACCTTTTTTGCTCTTATTCACATTTTACAAGCATCTATTTACTGGTTTATCACGCTTACTTGAATATGTGGTAGATAATTTTATTTATTTCTTTTCAAAACATCCCCTCAAGCTTCGTTCCTTAGCATACCGAATAAAAGAACTTATTTCATATTGTTATAGACGTTCTATCATTATCAGCCGAGTTATGTACATATCAATCCTAACATTTAATATAGTGTTGATGGGCTTAATTTTTAATTCTTGCGTAACTGTACTACAATACATCGCTGTATCAATATTATTTATTTTTATACTTGTTATATCTATCATAATAGCAAGTCTTATTTTTCGTGCCATTGATAGGAAACATGATACCGCCGATACTACAGCTTTAGAAATTGCCGTAACGGAAGATATTTCTGATGAGATAAGTACTGATATCAACAATGAAGATTCTAATACTGTTTCGGACACTCCAAGCGACGTAAATGCTGACAACATTAACAAAGAAACCATTCAAGTGACTTTTGAAATTCCAGAGGAACACCTTGACAATATCCCTAATAATATTATGCCTCCAACTCTGACAAACATTGAGGATTTGCAAACTAACTCTCCAGCCGCCGAGGATTTTATTGCTGACACAGATGCTCTAAGAGACCCAAGTGCCGAAAACATTAACGAAGAAAACTCTCAAGTGACTTCTGAAATTCCAGAGGAACTCCTTGACAATATCCCTAATAATGTTATGCCTTCAACTCTGACAACCATTGATGATGTGCAAACCAGCTCTCCAGCCGCCGAGGATTTTAATGTTGTTACAGATGTTCCAAGCGACTCAAATGCTAGTACCATTAACGAAGAAACTACTGAAATAGATTCTCGAATTTCAGATGAGCATCTTGTCGATATCCCTAATAATATTATGCCTTCAATTCTGACAACCATTGAAGATTTGCAAACTAACTCTCCATCCGCCGGGGATTTCATTGCTGGCGAAGATGCTCTAAGCGTCACAAGTGCCGGCAATATTAACGAAGAAACTGTCCAAGTGACTTCTGAAATTCCAAAGGAACATTTTGATGACAGCCCTAAAGATGTTTCCCCACTTATGCAGAGCACGAATGATATACATACCGCATATCAATGCCCTGAAGTTCCTCATGCAGATATTGATGCACTTGACGAACCAAACACTGATGTTATAATGCACTCACCAGAAGTACTTGATAAGATATCTGTTCCTGATGAGCTACATATGAAAAATCATGATTCTAATTCTCGTACTTACAATAATGACCTTAATTTCATTTCATCATGTCTGCATTATGTCCGTAATCGTGATAATTTAGAGGATGAATATAACAATACCCATATCACTTTTCCTGATGCTACATTTGAAAATGTTGGAAAATACGCAATTTCAAAAAATGAAATTACTGTTCAAATGATACAGAATGAGTTTAATATATCATTTTTCTCTGCCTGCTCCATAGCTGATACGCTTGAAAAATACGGTGTTATTGGTCCAGAACGCAAGCGCCATCCTAGGAGAATATTAATGTCACTAGATGAATTTAACCATCTACTTGCGACAACGACCATAAATAGTGATGATGCTCCATATGAAAATTCTAATGACACTTCTATAAATTATGATAATATGAGTGGAATTGAATTTGAACATTTTTGTGCTGACATACTTAGAAAAAATGGATTTATAAATGTAGAAGTGACTCAAGGCAGCGGCGACCACGGTGTAGACATATTGGCAGAGAAAGACACTATTACCTACGCTATTCAATGTAAGCGCTATTCCTCTAACGTAGGAAATAAAGCTGTACAACAAGCATCTTCCGGAAAGCTTATATACGGAAAAGATATTGCCGTTGTTTTAACAAATCAATACTTCACACCTCAAGCTATCGAAGATGCTAATTCTTTAAAAGTTAAGCTATGGAATAGAAATTTTCTAAATAAACTAGTCCAAAATGCAAATAACCCCAAAAGCAATACAACATATCAAACGAGTATTTGAAAGAGGATGCGATTGTATCCTCTTTTTCAGTACATAAAAAGCAGATGTAAATACCACATCTGCTTCTTATTATAGTCTTTAATATTTTTCAAAAAATGTATTTTACATCTTAAAAAGAGATTTTTAACGCATTTTTTTACAGAAAAAATCCCCATGAACATATGTAAACATGGGGATTTTTCATTTCCTAGATTATACCATATCAAATGATAACCGGGAACAACAACATACAACTCATCGTATTCCTTATAGCCTTCACCAAACGATAACCTGAAACAACAACTCCAGCCGCAAGCTTCTTATACGCTGCTGTATTATACTATACCAAGCAATAACCGAGAACAACAACCCGTGGCTTACCAGGTTCATTGCCTGCTTGATTATACTATACCAAGCAATAACCGAGAACAACAACCCATTCCAGGGCCTAGTTCGTAACTGGTCGATTATACTATACCAAGCAATAACCGGGAACAACAACTCATAGCCTGCCATCTTCTCATTCGCATCTATTATACCATATCAAGCAATAATTGGGAATACCATTTTTAGACCTCCTTCCATTCCGTATATTTACACATGAGTTGCTTTTACTAACGCCATTTGTCACTTACTGAAACTTTTTATATTGACGTTTTATACAATGCGTGATATTCTACAGTTGAAAGGCAGGTGACTAAGAAAATGACACAAGGAGAACGCGTTAAAAAAATCCGTAAATCAATGGGATTGACACTTGATAAATTCGGCGAAAAATTAGGTGTTACCAAACAAACTGTGAGTCGTATAGAAAATGGAATTAATAACCTCACAGAACAGATGACCAAATCAATTTGTCGAGAGTTCAATGTTAACGAAAAATGGCTAAGAACAGAAGAAGAACCAGTATTTAATAATTCTTCTCAAACCATTTTAGATGAGCTCTGTTCCCAGTATAATCTTGATGAACTTGATAAGCAGATAGTAGATATATACATATCTCTACCAAAACAATTAAGAGACTCTGTGAAAGAACACATTAAAAATGCCTATCTTAATGGCACGAGTAAACAAATCGTCTGATGACAAACCTATCTACACACATGCAGCTCATCTAAATCTCGATGCTGCCAAAAGTAGATTAAATCAAACGATGCCATTAAGGAAAGTTACAATTTTTAATCATAGGAGTACATATTATGAAGACGAAATCAAAAGAACCAAAGAAAAAACCTAATGCAAAAGTTATAGCTGGTGTCATCGGCGCTGTATGTGTTCTAGGCATTATAGGTGGCGGAAATGGAAACTCTGAGCAACCAGACACCTCTTCTCTTGCTTATAAAACAACCACAGAAGCTACCATGGAAGAAACTACAAGTACCAAAGTTGTCGAAAACAAAACAACTGAGGAGAACACTGAAACATCAACTATTGAGACAACCACGGTGGAAATTACCACCACAGAAACCACCACAGTAGAGACAACTACAGCAGAAACGGCTACCACGGAAGCTGCTACATCAGAAACAACTGTAGAGGAAACCTCTGCCACAGAAACTACTCCTCCTGTAGAAGCTACCACACAAGCAATACTTGAAACCACAACAGAAATCACCACTACAACCGAAGCGGTCACGCAACCACCTGTCACTGAACAGACAACTACTGTTAATGCTGGCGATGAATTAGTATGGGTGTCTGAAACAGGCAAGAAGTACCACTCTAAAAATAACTGCTATCCTATGAACCCTGATAACGCTAGGCAGGTAACAAAGAATGAGGCAGTTAATACGTTAGAACTTGAGCCATGTGGAAAATGTTATAAATAATTTTGAATTGAAATAACACATAGTTATGAAGATTTACTCAACTTCAAGTATGGTTCATATCTTGAATTTAACGGCTATCTGCTGATATTCAGTGAGAACTGACTTGGCATATCAAAAACAATTTAAATAAAAAAGAAGCCCATCTGTTCCCCAACAGACAAGCTTCAAAGGGATGTGATATCCCAAAATAATTCCACAAAATTATTATATCACACCCCTTTATTAAATGCACCTATTTTTTAATGGAAGGAGTGTTTTTTATTATGAGAAACCCTAATGGATATGGTGGAATAAGCAAGCTTAGCGGCAATAGGCGCAAGCCGTGGCGAGTTCGCATCACCAAGAGCTGGTCTATTGACACCGAAACAGGAAAAACGAAACAAACTTACGCCACTGTTGGATATTATACAACACGCAAGGAGGCTATTGAAGCACTTGCTAATTATAATCAAAATCCTTACGATATCGAAACCAAGTCAATTACTTTTTCCGAAGTATATGAGAAATGGTCCGAGGCACATTTTAAAACAATTGAACCAAGCTCACAGCGAACATGGAAATGCGCATACAATCACTCCGCACCACTCCATGACATGAGGATGCGCGACATCCGTCCCAACCACATGGAAGGTACAATCGCTGATGCGGACATTGGTAACGCTACCAAACAGCGTATGAAATCATTATATAACATGATGTATAAGTACTGCTTAAAATTTGATATTGTTGATAAAGATTACGCCGCCCTATGTGACTCCGTAAAAGACGAGGGAACTCAGATTGTCCGTATTCCATTTTCGGATGCGGAGATGCAGACACTATGGGATAATCTCGCATTTCCATTTGTCGACATGGTTCTGATAGCCATATACAGCGGCTGGCGACCAACTGAACTCGCCATATTGCAAATAGAAGATATTGACTTTAACTCATGGACCTTCACAGGTGGAATTAAGTCAGATGCCGGGCGTAACAGAACAATCCCTATTCACCCTCGCATCCGTGAGCTTGTCAAACAGAACTATGACAAGGCTGTTGCCATGAAAAGCTCATATCTCTTTAATGACGAAAACGGGCAACAGGGCACACACTTGACTTATGATAAGTATCGCGGACGTTTTAATAAAGTTATGCTGCGCTTCAACATGACTCATAAGCCACACGATACACGCCACACCTTCATAACGTGGGCTAAAGCCGCTGGATTTGATGAATACATATTGAAGTTGATAGTTGGGCATGAAATTGATGATGTCACTGAAAAAGTGTACACACATAGAACCATAGAACAGTTAAGTAACGAATTTAATAAGATACAGCACTAAAAGAAAAAGCCCAAGGGAAAATCCCTTGGGCTTAAAACATATCTGTGTCTTGCGTGTGTCTTGTCTGTGTGTCTTGCGCGTGTATTGTGTGTGTCTTACACACCTTTTTTCATAGCTTCCCACACCAACTCAAACCCTTTAAAATCGGGCAATATTAGAACTTACCGTTCTCCGCTGCTTCCTGAATAGCAACTGCAACAGCAACAGTAGCACCAACCATAGGGTTGTTACCCATTCCGATAAGACCCATCATCTCAACGTGAGCTGGAACTGATGAAGAACCTGCGAACTGAGCGTCTGAGTGCATACGTCCCATAGTATCTGTCATACCGTAGGAAGCAGGACCTGCTGCCATGTTATCTGGGTGAAGTGTACGGCCTGTACCACCGCCTGAAGCAACTGAGAAGTACTTCTTGCCTGCCTCAAGTCTCTCCTTCTTGTAAGTACCTGCAACCGGATGCTGGAATCTTGTAGGGTTAGT
>JBNMKO010000066.1:0-18932 GCA_050874385.1 Eubacteriales bacterium | reverse complement strand
CGTCTCATTCAGTATGTCCGCGTCAAACACACCGGCTCTGTGCTGCGTTGTGACGAGCTTTCTCATGCCCTCATCCTCATAACTGTCAAAATAGTAGTCTATAACGCGCGAGATAAGCTGACTTCTGTATTTCTTTTGCAGTCTCACATCCCCGGCAAGCTTTCCGTACAAATTTATAATCTCGGGCTGTTTTCCCTTGTATGACCTGCTCTTCTCACAAAAATACAGCGATAGCATTATATCATTTTCAAGATACGGCATGAGCTGCTTTATCATAACCTCATTGAGATAAACCCTCTCAAGCCTGTACTCAACCGAGTCCTTATACAGCCTGCCAAACCCGTCCTCAAAGCATATACATGCCTCCGTAGTGTATATACTTACATAGGCGCATCCGTTCTCGAGCGTGTATTTTTCATATCCCGTGAGCTCCTTATGTCCCACATAGACATTTTTTATGACGGAATTTGAAACGGATATTTTATATGTGAAGAGAACCCTCGCCACACCGGACACATTTAACGGATTTATCATATCCTTTTTCATATACTCGCCAAGTATCACACCCGTGTTTTCATCGGCTGTTCCCCTCTCAAGCTCCTCAGCCGCGAACACTCTCATCCTGTCGGTATAGTTTGAATATATCTGGGGATTATCCTGCTTATTTTTTATGATATTGGCATACAGATAAGCCCTAAGTCCTCTGTCAAGCTCGTTATTATACCCAAAATACAGGAGCACCATCTTAGGAAGCGGTGAGTCATCAAGCACATCCCTCGATGCGAGATAGTACTCAAACAGCCTTGTAACCCTTATTCCTCTGTCTATGCCCTTCTCATACCAGCCTATATATCTGCTGCCCTTCATTCCGTTTCTTATGAGGATGCCGCATATCGCCTCTAGTACGCTGTCATCCGGTGTCAGCTTGTACATCTGGGTGAGAAGCCTGAATAAGAGCCTCGGCTTTCCGTCGTAGTTAGACGCAAGCCCCGCCGCCTGCTTTAGAAGTCTCTCCTCGACAATGCCCTCCTTGCACCCGTACAAAAGCACATGCACCTCAAAGTCGTTTAGCACCCTGAGTAAAAGCGGCTGCTCATTTAACACAAGACATGCCTCCAAAAACAGCGCCGGGCTTCTCATTCCGCGGTTAAACTGTTCCTTTATGCGCAAAAGCTTGAGACTCTTGTTCTTTGACATTTCCACATCAAAATAAAGCAGTATCCACAATATCTTCCAATCACTGCTTCCATTCTCATATATATCCTTTACCGTCTGCGCCGTCTCGACGGCATAGGTTCTGTCCTTGTTGTACAGTGTGCTCACATAGAGGTAATAACAGTAGAGCACCTCATCCTTGTCGCGCCCTGCGACAGCATCCTCGCCCGCCGCCTCAAGATAGTATTTTGCCTCGTTCATCTTGTTGTCAGTTATAAGAAGCTGGCTCATAAAAAGACAACAGTATGGGTTGTCCTCGTCATTTTTTAAAAGCTCCTCAAGCGCTGCCTTTGATGCCGCCATCCACTGCTCCGAGCCTATCCTGTTGAGCCTAAAATTCATATATGTCCTCATAAGCGTTATAATACTTCGCTTCTTAAACATATTTGCAAGCCTTCTGTCGCTGTCGGAGCCATTGTTTACAATCACCACAAGGCTCTTCTTTTCAAAAGGTGTGGAAAATGTAATCCTTCCAAAATTTTTTCCGGCATGAAGATATGAGCTTCTCAGATAGAACTTATAATCAAGCCGCCCACCCGCAAAGTCATCCTCGGTGACATGTGTTCTGTCAATATGTATAAAGTCCCCGTCAACACTTATGTCGAGATTTATGCGGCCCCACGCATTCTTGTTCACCACCACATGCGCCGGCATTTCCCCACGAAATTTCTCAAACGTGAGTTCATCCCTGTCAAGGCTTATATTCACGACGCTCTTCTTATGAACGGCAATGAGAAATTCCTCAAGGGCAGTCTTGATATCCGAGCCGCACATAAGCTCGTCCCTGAGCTTGCACAGACTTAAATCATCGTTTAAAAACACATTCGGAAAATTGTCATCCGCAAATATTTTCAGAGCTTCACTCACATTATCCCTCGCAAGATTTCCAAACTGGAACAGATTGGATATCTCCCCCATCTGCGATGAATATGAGCCCGCCACAACCTGAAACTCGTATGAAATCTCCCTCTGACCTCCATTGGTCACGACAACAATCGAGCCCTGCACACAGTCGCCCGTCTCAATGCCCGACACATCAACCTCATACGAAATCGTGTTCTTTGTGCCTACAAAGCGGTCTGACAGCAGCCTTACGCGGTTGTTCGTGGAGTAGACAAGCCCTTTAATCTCCCGTCCCTTCTCCTCCGTTATGCACACACTGCCCTCATAACCGACCACTGCCGTCCTGCCCATGCTGTTTTTTTCCTGCCGCACCGCATTTTTCTTTGCGGTGGCTATTATCATCTCCGGCTCTATCTTAGCAGACAACGGTTCATATTCAAATGCTCCTCTTGCGTATCTGTTAATCTGCTCCTTCAAGAGTTCTCCTCCAGTCGTTTCATATGTTCGCGAATGTTCTTCTCATATCCATTGTCCGTCGGCTCATAGAACTTCCTTCCCACAAGCGTGTCCGGAAGATACTGCTGTTTTACATAGTGCATCGGGTAATCGTGCGCATAAAGGTACCCCGTCCCATGTCCAAGCTTTGCCGCCGACTTATAGTGCGCGTCCTGAAGATGCGGCGGAATAACCGCCGTCTTTTCGCCTGCCACCTGTGACATCGCCTTGTCTATTCCCATGTATGAGGCGTTGCTCTTAGGCGCGGTTGCAATGTATGTCACCGCCTGCGCAAGTATTATCTGCGCCTCCGGCATACCAATCCTCTCCACCGCCTGACACGCCGACACAGCCACCACAAGTGCCTGCGGGTCAGCGTTTCCGACATCCTCGCTCGCACATATCATTATTCTTCTCGCAATAAACTTTATGTCCTCACCCGCGTATAGCATGCGCGCAAGATAGTAGAGCGCCGCGTCCGGGTCAGAACCCCTCATGCTCTTTATAAACGCGGATATGGTGTCATAGTGATTGTCGCCAGCCTTATCATATCTTATAACCCTCTTCTGAATACACTCCTGCGCAACCTCAAGTGTTATATGTATCTTACCGTCGTCCGACCTGTTGGTTGACATGATGCCAAGTTCAACCGCGTTGAGCGCATTCCTCGCGTCCCCGTTGGCGATATCCGCAAGAAACTGCGCCGCATCGTCGTCAATCACGGCATCATACGCTCCCATTCCCCTCTCCTTATCGTACACGGCTGTATTTATAAGCGAAAGTATGTCCTCCTTCTCAAGCGCCTTGAGTTCAAATATGATTGAGCGCGATATGAGAGCCGAGTTCACCTCAAAATAAGGATTTTCCGTGGTCGCACCGATAAGAATAATCGTTCCGTCCTCGACAAAAGGAAGCAGATAGTCCTGCTGCCCCTTGTTAAATCGGTGTATCTCATCCACAAACAGTATGGTTTTTCGCCCGTACATGCCCATATTGTCCTTGGCTGCGGCGACAACGTCCTCCATGTCCTTTTTTCCGGCAACCGTGGCATTAATCTGCCTGAAATCGGCGCTCGTCGTGTTGGCAATGACCTTCGCGAGCGTCGTCTTTCCCGTTCCCGGAGGCCCGTAAAAAATAATGGAGCTCAACTTATCCGCCTTGATTGCACGATACAGAAGCTTATCATGCCCTATAATATGCCTCTGCCCCACCATCTCATCGAGATTTCTCGGCCTCATTCTCTGCGCAAGCGGCGAATTGTCCTTCATGGAATTTTCTCTCATATAATCAAAAAGGTCCATACAACGCATCTTCCTTCTATATTATCCATAACAATTATACAAATTAAATATCTATGTAAAATAATATTCTTAAAAACAAAAGCTTCTATACACTATGTCTACAGTATCATTTGTCGCAACATCGCATGACATGGCTTTCATTCTCATCAATTAATCATTATATCCTCAACCGTCACAAAAATGTATCCTTTAGCTTTGAGTTCATCCACAATCCTGAGAGCGGCAGCCACCGACGTGGAGTATATATCATGCAGAAGAATAATATCACCATCCCCCACATTCTTTACAACGTGGTTCACTATCGCATCTACATCTGTAGTATTCCAGTCCTGCGGGTCGACACTCCACAGCACCTTGTTCAAATTTATCATACACTCAAGCTCTTCGTTATATGAGCCATACGGCGGACGTATGTACTTTACCGGCTCACCCGTTATGTTCTCTATCGCCTGACATGTTCTCTTGACCTCATCACAAGCCGCATCGTCGTTTAGCGTGTCAAGCTTTACATGAGAGAATGTATGATTTCCAATCAAATGCCCATCCTCCTTCATCTGAAGAATAAGCTCCTCGTTCCCCTCTATGTGCTCTCCAAGAATAAAAAAACTTGCCACAACACCGCGCTTTTTCAGCCCATCCAAAAGTTCCTTTGTGTAAACCGGATGAGGCCCGTCGTCAAACGTGAGCGCAACCACATTTTCATAAAAAGTTGTTGAAACCGGAACATCTTTTTTTCGCATATTTCCCTCATATATCAATACAAACAAAAACAAATCCAGACTTAGAATGGTGCATATAATCAAAAGCTTCCTGTACATAATTTATTTCCTTAAAATACGCTTATTCGATTATATGCCCTCTAAGCCTGTACTTATAATTAATTTCTGACCTTCTTTGTGTCGCCAACCTTTATGTTGGCCTCATCGTCAACCGACTTTGTGTCAACATAGCCCTCTACCTTATCAAGCTTCATCTTGGCAAACCTGTCCTCTTTTAGCTCCGGCTCAGGAAAAGCCCCATTGTCGACACTCTTTGCAGTCTTTGGCACATTTATTTTTTTTGCAAACCTGCCCTTTAAGGTATTGCCCGATGTCTCATCATCGGCCTCCCCCGAATGTTTGTAACTGTCCATTCCCGTGACAGTGCTGTACAGACCTCTCTTGCTGCCGCCGTTCGCCTCCTTCACGCCGTCAACCGCCGAATGGTACAGAATATGCCTTGGTATGGTGAGTATCAAAAACACACCAAGCGCTATGTAGTGAAACGGCTCATCAAACTCACCGACATTCACAACGAACAGCGCAAGGAAACACAGCTCCACCACATCAAATATCATATATCCAAAATAATTCATCCCCTGCTGCTTTGTCATATTGTCAAAAGCATTCATTCCATAGAGTGCCCCGATATTAAACAACAGCGAATACCCCATCATAAGTATCATAAGTGACAGCTTATACCACAGCCTGCCATTGTACCCCGACACCGTGACCACCAGCACATACACAAGTCCGCACAACAGCAATAACATGTTGACTGCCATGGTAATCTTACGCATATCTATTCCCTTATCGTTTTGTTTCTCTGCCATGTCAATTCTCCTTATTAAAAAGCAATCATTTTTTATTGTAACACATTTTGCTGTCGTGCACAACCTTGTTATAAGTCTACTGCACCGCTCCAAAATTTGACAAATCCTGCCCTTTAAGCGCCATCTCAAGAAGCTGCGGGAGCTTTTGCGGCGTACATGCAAAGCATGGAATGCCAAGCGAAGCGACTTTTGCCGCCATCTTTGAGTCATAGTACGGCTTTCCGCCGTCGGCGAGGGCAAGAAGTGATACAACTGTAACGCCTGAAGCTTTGAGCTCCTCAAGCCTTCTTATGAGGGCTGCCCTGTTTCCTCCCTCCTCCAAATCGGACACGATAAACAGCAACGTCTTTGAAGGATTTGTTATAAACTGCTCACAGTATGCAACCGAGCGGTCAATGTCCGTACCTCCGCCGAGCTGAAAGCCGAACAGAAGGTCAACCGGGTCATCGCATTTTTCAGTGAGGTCTACTATGTTTGTGTCAAACGCGACAATCCTTGTGGTGAGGCTCGACATGGATGCCAATATACATGCTATTATGGACGAATATATGACCGACTCGCCCATTGAACCGCTCTGGTCTATGTCGAGTATGATATTCCACTTGTTCGCCGCCGTCGTGCTCGTCCTGTCAAAAAAGTAAAAATGCTCAGGCACAATGGTCTTTAGCTCGTGATTGTAGTGCTTTAAATTTCTAGATATGGTGAGCTTGTAGTCTATCGCCGATGCCGACGGAATTGGCGAATGTTTTCTCTTGTTGACCGCCGCCGTCACCGCGCGCCTTATATCCTGCTCAAGCATACTGTTTATCTGCTCCACAATCTTGCTTATAAATTCCCTCACACTGTCCTTTGAGCGCTTTGGAATCTGCTCTTTCAACATAAGAAGCGTCGAGGCAAGACCGACATCCGGCTCTAGATTTTCCAACAGCTCCGGCTCAAACATGAGCTGCTTTAGACCACAGCGGTTCATCGCATCCGTCTGTATAACAGTAACTATATCCTTCTCAAAGAGCGACCTTACATCTCCAAGCCATCGGCTTATAAGCGGATTTGACGGACCTTTTCCGGCTCCGTTTCCGAAGCCGCCCTGCTCCTGCCTGTTGTAGATGGCGGCAAGCGCTTCATCCATAATCTGCTGTTCCTTGCTAAGACCGACATCGCCCATGCCTGAAAAACGCTCCTCGCTGTCCTGACCGAGTATAAGTCTCCAGCGCTTTATTTTTTCCTTATCTTCCATAAATCAATCTCCATTCCGGGCAGCCTGCCGCACTAAAAGTCAAAATCAAAATCTCCGAGATTTTCAACAAGCTCCTTTTCGTCCGCCTGCAGCTGTGCATTTAGCGTCTCGCTGACCTGCTGCGAGTTGAGCCCCCAGACTTCCCCAAGATTTTCCGCTATCTCGTCCTTCTCCCTCGATGTGAAATCCGCAAATGCGCGGCGAAGGAACACAAAAGCGCGCTTAAACTGCTCGTCATCCAAGGTTTCAAGATACTCGTCAAGGCTCTGCCATACCGACACGCGCGCTATTAGAGCGTACCTGTTCTTTAGCGACAATCCCTCAAACCATCCCGCGCCAAGCTCCGCCGGAATACCTCTTGACAGTCTGCGCTTTATCTGCCGCTTCAGCTCCTCCTCGCTCATAAGTCCTCTCTCCAAAAGAATTGCCGCCGCATAGCCCGAAAGCCTTGGATTTAGGTCATCCCTCATCGCAATCTCATCAAGAGCCACAATCCACGCCTCACTGTCAAGAAATTCGTGCGCGACAGCCGCCTGATTTAACTGCTCCATGGCATCGGCAATCGTCTTTCCGGCAGCATCGTCACAGACACATTCTCCCGGAAGTGCAAGACACGCCCTGTAAAAAAGCTGTTCCATCACAGGCAGTAACGGCTGTGTGTCTATCTGTCTAAGGCTGTTGTACTGCACGACAATCGACAGACGATGTACCGCACCCGCAAGCTCCCTGACAGCCGCCACGTCAACCGCCATCGCCTGCAAAGTCTTAATCGTATAGGAAATTGTCTCCTCCATGCCGCATGTAAATGCGTCCTCTATGATATGGGCAATCTCATCTATTCCCCCGGAATTTTCCGTCCTCTCCTTTAGCGCAAACGACACAGCCTGCTTTATGGTGTCGCCTTTTAACGCCGCCTCGACAAGCTCAATCTCCGCCTCCGGTGTCCATGAGAGCATCCACTTTTCCGACCACGTCGCACCATCCTGTCTTGTAGGAAGCAGCTTTACAAAGCTCACATTAAGAACTCTCAGCCTGTGAAGGAAAAATGAGCGGTTTAAGTCCAAAAAAGCCGTCCGCTGTGTCGCCGCATTCCTGTTCTCACGAAGGTCAAGGCTAAGTTCCATCGCCGTGATGCTTCTGTATTTCTCAAGCTTTAACTCCCTAAGTTGTCTATAAAAATCATCCTGTATACATGTCCTGCTGACACCCTCCGGGAGACTTCCTATCTTTCTCCCGATTTCAGCCTCCGCCACGGCAAGGCTTATGGATGCAAGCTCACCTTTTCCAAGACACGTCACAGCCGCATCGCGGATGTCCCTAAGCGCCGGAACCGCACCGCCTCGAAGTTTCGCAAGCGCGTTTGCAAGTCTGACCGCCTCAATCACCTCCGCCGACGACACCGGAGAACCGTGTTCCCTCTGAAATCCTGCAAGCTTTGCCATGTAGTGCTGTGTGGCATACTGCAAGTCATTGTTTTTGAGACCGCGCCACAAAAGCTCATAATATGCCGGTGCCTGATTTCCCGCGCCGTACCCGGAACGGGTTGACAGCCTGTAATATGAATACGGCATGAGAGTGTGCTTTGTCTCCACCCGCGGAAGAAGCTTGTACTCCTCATCGGTCATGCCGTCCTCCCCATTGGACAAGCCTGCCACATGGTAAGAACCCGTGACAATCACAATCTCCTCCGGCTTATAGCCCTCCTTGTAGGCGGCATTTATATTGCGGCGCATATACGCCTCCCTCACAAGGGCAAGCACATTCTCCCACTCCGTCTTTACACTCAGCTCCCTAAGACTTTCCCCGAACAGGTTGCTCCCCCTGTGATACGCCTCCGTGTCAAGTGTGTGCTCGACGGTTCGCTCCCAGAACATGTCATGTCCGTCCTCGCCCGCCTGCCTTTCAAGCTTTCGGTATATACCCTCGTCCTTGTCACCGTCGTCATCAGTTTTCTTTTCGGGCATAGCGAGGAACACCTCCGACGGCAAATCTATAAAACGGCACTCGACACCACTATTATGGCACCATTTGACTGCCTGATACTCTGGTGAATACTCCGCCCAAGGATAAAGAATAGTCCTCACAGGCGTGTCCACGGTATACGCGAGCACCGCGATTGGCGGCTTGGACTCCTTTCGCACCATGTCCGCCATCATATCGCCAAAGTCATCCGGTCCCTCGACAAGCACAAGCCTCGGCTTCTTCTCCTCAAGGAAACGGCTAAGATGCCACGCTCCCGCCGGCGACAGATGCCTTATGCCAAAAATATATGGATTTTTCATATAAATCCTCTTTTCTAAAGATATTTTACAGCAGCTCCCTGCACGCATTGTAAAGCCCGCTCCACTTAGAGCCGCGCTTCTTCATAACATTCTCAAGGTACTCTTTCCATGCGGTCACGTCCTTGTCTTCCTCCTTGATAACCGCACCTGAAAGTCCTGCTGCCAAATCCTCATCGCTTATTTTTCCGTCGCCAAAGCTGCCCGCAAGCGCCATGCTTCCGCAAAGAAGCGAGATTGCCTCCGCAGTTGAAAGAACTCCCGTTGTCGTCTTTACCTTCTGTGACTTGTCATAAGTCTCACCGTTTCTAAGTTCCCTGAATATCGTGCAGACCTTCTCAATCACATCCTGTTCCGGAAGCGATGCGTTGAGCTCCATGCCTGCCGACAACTGTTCAACTCTCGTCTTTACTATCTCAATCTCCGTATCAAGATTGTTAGGTGTAGGAAGGACTACTATATTAAATCTTCTCTTTAAAGCCGCTGACATCTCATTTACGCCCTTGTCTCTTGTGTTGGCTGTGGCGATAACTGAAAAGCCCTTCTTTGCCGGAACCTCCATGTTAAGCTCCGGCACGGAAATTCTCTTCTCCGACAAAATCGAGATAAGCGCATCCTGAACCTCCGATGCACATCTTGAAATCTCCTCCACTCTCGCGATGCTTCCGTTCTCCATAGCGTTAAATATAGGGCTCTTTAACATCGCCTCCGGTGATGGACCGTTTGCGATGAGCATCGCATAATTCCACGAATAACGTATCTGTTCCTCCGTAGTTCCCGCCGTTCCCTGAATTACATTGGTGGAACACCCGTTGATTGCGGCTGTCAAATGCTCCGAAAGCCAGCTCTTTGCAGTACCCGGCTCACCTATAAGAAGCAGTGCGCGGTCAGTGACAAGCGTAGCTATGGCTATCTCCACAAGCCTCTCATGTCCTATGTATTTAGGTGTTATTACCGTGTCCCCCGCCTTTCCGCCGCATATATATGTGCGCACCGAGCGCGGTGACATCTTCCAGCCCGTCGGTATAGGGTCTGTCTCGTTTGCTATAAGTGCCTCTAATTCTTTCTTGTACAACTCCTCCGCCGGAAGTCTAAGTGTGTCGTTGCTCATTTCTTTATCTCCTTTTTCATCTATAAATAATCGTTAGGTAGTTGCGAAATTCGATTTTAAAACTGAACAGTTGTGCAAGCATCAATTATAATTTCCCCTCACGCAGTTCGTCGACGACCATTGTAAGATACCAGTTTTCATCAATACCGTATATCTCGCCGCTCTTTATAAGCTCGTATGCGCGCATCGCCTCATCTACCTTGTCCTGCGTGCTTCCCGGAAGATTTTGCACATAATATCTCAATCTCCAGTTCCAATAGTATTCGCTGCCAGCGAATTTTTTCAAATAGCCTACAATAAGTCCGTCACACCGTGTACATCCGCAACGCTTGAGAGCTGTGAGATATCCGACATATTTATCTGGGCCCGTCAGTGCCCTCTTATACAGATAATCCTCAGCTTTTTTGAAAAACTCTTTGTTTTCCTCAGAAATCATACCCACAATTACACTGTCAAAATATCCGTCACAGCTCATAAGCATATCCGCAAAATCCCCCTCAAGTCTGTGCGAAATAGGCTGCACATATCTTTCATTGTAATAAGTGCTGACCAGATTCCAACTGCCGTTCTTGTATGTAAGACCTTCTAACACCTCCAAAAGTATTGGCATTCTGGCTGAATATTTATTGGTCACAAATTTCACATGATTTTTAATCCAATCGCCAAAATCCTCTTTTTGGTACAGCTTCGCAAGCACAGCCGGCCCAAAATATATATTTTTCTCGTCGTTCTCACCACTCATCTCAAAAAGCTCCAAGGCAAGGCGGCAAAGCCCCTCATCCGGCTTTATCCTCAGCATAAGCTGTAAAATGTCAGAAAGCTCATTACCTAAAAGCTTTCCCTCTTTTATGTCTGCACCTCTGCTATATTGATACAACGCATCCGGAAAATTACGATTTGCAGCCGTGTCATAAAAAACAGTGTTTTTCTGTTCAACATCAATTTTTTCAACTTCCTTGTGAACATAAAGTTTGAACTTATCCGCAAACTTTGCAGTCTCCATAATGGCTTCCTCTATATCTGTACCCGACTTTCCCACAAGTGTCGGAAGAAGGTCATTCCAGTACTTCTCCTCGTCCTTGTCAAAAATAAATATCCTATTTCCATTCGCCGCTTTTTGCAAAAGCTTTGCAAGCCCCTCCTTCATACACTCGGCGATAAGTCTTGATGCCCAGCCCGTCTCTGAAAGATAAAGCGCCACAAAAACCTGCTCCGGTTTCTTCTTTAACAGCTTCTTAAACGGTTCTGCCGCCGCCTCGTTCTCATTGTCGGCAAGGGTATACAAAACAGTCTCCTTCATTCCTCTTGTCTCGGTCTTTTCCAATGACAGCAAAAGGTCAATATTTGAAGGCTCATACCTTAATGCCTCTATAAGTGCCTCGCGCATATCCTTCTTGGCATTTGCAAGCATGCTCACATAAAAATCGTTCTCCTTCTCTTTGCAGACCTCACTAATCACATGCACACGGCGAACCATCTCCCTCTTTCCAGCCGGGTCAAAGTCCTTCTTTAACAGCCATATAACGTCCTCTCCGTCCTCCTCAAGCCAGCTCTCAACCCTATCGGCAAGCTCCCCGTATGACGCGCCGAGCGCCCGAACCATAGCCGCTCTCACGCGGTAATCGGAAAATATTTGAGGGTTCTGCTCATGCTGCTCCAAAACGTAGGAATAGTGACCTTCTCCGCTTGTGGTCAGCGCCTCGATAAGCGGTGCAAGCTGTGAGTACGGCACATTCTTTGAGCTGTAAGCCTCGCCATGCTGCGGAAGCTTTTTTACTACCTCATCATTTTCTTCTGCTTTAGCATCTGCAAGTGCCGGCTCGTCCGCCCCGACCATAGCCTGTGTGCACAAAAGGGCATCCAAAAGGGTAATCGCATCCAGAAGAAGCTCCTCCCTGTCATCCCTGTCAGGCTCCAAAAGCTGCCCTGTAAGCTCCGCGAGCTTTGCAAACACGGGAGCCGCCTTTGCGTAAGGCTTTATATCCTCAACCGCACGCTTTAACCTGAAATCTTCCATGATAAGATTTGTTCCGGCTATCATGCAGTTTTTTAATCTGTTATCAAGTTCATATAACGGTGTTATATTCATAAATACAGTCCTTTCTTTCCTCTTCTCTTATACCTGATATGTAATTGTGAAACTTCATTTTTAGTAAACAGTTGTGTAATTTTAACAAATTCGCAAACTATTACTAATGCCTGCGGTGAAGTGTTAAAATTATACAACGTCTGTAATTCATCAATACGCAATTCTCACAATGTCATTACCTGTCAAAATGCTTAACGGCCACAGCTTCATCCTGTTTTCAGCGCGGTCATAGAAAAATCCGCCAAACAAAACATTGTTCTCAAGTATTGATGTGTCCGGCAAAATTCTTATAAGGTCAACCGTTTTCTGTTTCCCCGGTGCATCGCCGAGCACAATGGTTTTTCCTGCCTTGTCAAGAAGTGCCAGCCTTTCGCCGCACTCCCCTATTCGCTCATAGCGTATAAGTGTAAAGTATATCTCCGGCGCGAGTGCGTTCTTCAATACATTTTTTGCCTTCTTTATCTCATCTGCCATGGAGTCAACCGCAAATGAGCCTGCCTTTGCAATATCGTCCTTCGTCGTAGTCCTCGTCGTGCTTCCATTCCAGCGCACTCTCTTATTTCCCTGTCCCGGATACAGTGAAAGCTCGCCAACCTGCGTTATATGGAAAGCTGAGTCGTCCTGCTTGATATATTTTAATGCCTTGACCGGGCGGTAATTGTATGTACAGACAAGCTCTCCCGAACCCAAATCCACATAACAGCCCTCGTCAATATACTGCTTTCCAGCGTCATCATAGCTCACCCCAAATGCAAGCTGCAAAAGCTCGACATTTTTGCGGCTAAGCCCAAGTGCTTCAAGCTCCTCAAGCTTCCAAACCCCACCAAGCTGCTCATATAGCTCCGTATCGTCAGACTGCGCGTCATCACTCTCAAGCTTTGCGGTGAGGTACTCCTTCGATTTCTTCACAAGAGTCCACAACCTCTCAAGCTTAACCACAGCCGCGTCATAGTGCTCATCCTTCTCATCAACACTAAACGCCTTCATCTCGATAATCAGCTCATTCACAAGATGCTGTGGCCCCGAAAGATAGTAATCCCCAAGCTGCTTTGCGAGCTGTTCGTAAGTCTTAACTCCTCCAGCTCCCATAGTCGCAAGCCCGGACTTTAGTATATTTTTTATCATCTGTGTGGCAAGCTCCAAGCCCTCAAGCTGCTTTTTTATCTTCTTTGTCCTTGCCGCCTTTGATGATTTCGAGGTTGTCTTTTTCTTCTTTTCACCTGCGCCATCTTCATTCGCCGATGAGGCCTCCGCTTCGCCCTTTCCGTCTCTGCTCTGCTTTCTCTCGCGCTTTTTTAAAATATCCTCCGGTATCTCACATGTCCCGAACTGTTTTTTTGCCGCTATCTCATACAAAAGGGCAAGTCCATGCTTACACGGGAACTGCCTGCTCGGACACGAACAACGGCACACCGGGGCATCCGGCTCTATAAAATCAACCGATGTGATGTAGTTGCTCTTTCCGCTGCCCTTGCACTCTCCCATATAAAAAGTTCCGTCCTGCGAACACTCAAGCTTCACAAAGCCTCCGTTTCGCGAAATCTTCTTTCCATTCGCCGCCGCTGTCTGGTTCGGTGCCATCGAGGCAATCTTTTCCTCTGTTATCTCCTGCACTGTATAACTCCTCCTTTACATTAGTTATGATTATTTTAACAAACTCATACACTGTGGCAATTATGCCTTTACTGGTCTTATCCAGCAAAATCAAACTGCCCGCTACAAATCAATATTTTATCGCTTATTACATTATTTTACAATGTTTTATGGCAAAACTCGACATATATCTTGTATTTTTAGTCAGGCAAATGTACAATATGAATGGTTTTTTGTAATATAACATGATATATAATTGCAAAAATCAAATTCAAAGAAAATAATCATGCAATTAACTAATTTGAATTTAATAAGGAGGATTTCAATGTACACACTTCCAAAAGACCCTGTAATGCTTTTAAGTTTTGTGAATATGAAGCTGCGCGACGAATTTTCAAGCCTTGACGAGCTTGCCGCCGCCTGCTCGACAACAGCGCAGGAGATTAAAGACTCACTCGGAAAAATCAATTATGAGTATAACGAGGAGCAGAACCAGTTCAAGTGATGATGTGCTACAACGCACCTGTTTTTACATGTTATGAGAGCAAAAATGAGCTATACTTTAGCGATTTTTCACTCGTTGTTCTTGTAAATGCAAAAAAGACTATCCCCCAACGATTTACACAATCGTAGTTGGATAGTCTTTTTTGGCTACCAATAACTTATTATTCTAAATCACCTAGTCAACTGGATGTAAGCAATTTGCTCCACACAATATCCCAATCCATCCTGATTAGTATTCAAGATACGCACCCTTCATAGGGCTTGCGGCATGTTCGCTGAATAATCTCAACACACCCTTTTTGTACTTTGGCTCTCTAGGCTTCCAGTTCTTTCTTCTCTCCTTTAATACCTCGTCAATCTCCTCCATGGACATTCTCTCTCCATTGATGCCTACGATGTTGAGCTTTCGCTCCATAACATCAATCTCAATCAAATCCCCTTCCTCGACGAGTGCTATAGGGCCGCCGTCAACCGCCTCCGGGCTGCAATGTCCGATAACCGGGCCTGTGGATGCACCTGAAAATCTTCCGTCAGTGATAAGTGCAATACTCTTTCCAAGCTCCGCATCGCTGCTGATTGCCTCGGAAGTGTAGAACATCTCAGGCATACCGCTTCCCTTTGGTCCTTCATAGCGTATGAAGACAGCGTCTCCCTTCTGCACCTTGTGCTTTAAAACAGCGTCAAGACACTCTTCCTCGCTGTCGAATGGTCTTGCCCTTAAAATTGACTTAAACATCTCTTTCGGACATGCTGTATGCTTTATTACAGCTCCCTCTGGTGCAAGATTTCCTCTTAAAATTGCAATGCTTCCATCTGTGCCGATTGCCTTGTCATAAGGATGTATGATATCCTGTCTTGTAAGCTTAATTCCGTATCTCTTATTAAATTCGTCAAGCCACTTCTCGCATTTCTCATAAAAACCATTGTTTTTAAGCTCGTCAAGATTTTCACCAAGTGTCTTGCCTGTAACCGTCATAACGTCAAGGTGAAGATGCTCCTTAATCTCCTCCATGATAGCCGGAACACCGCCCGCATAGTAGAAACACTCAGCCGGCCACTTTCCAGCTGGACGCACATCGAGAAGATATCTTGCGTTTCTGTGCAGTCTGTCAAAAGTGTCACCTGTGATTTCAATTCCGAACTCATGTGCAATCGCCGGAATGTGAAGAAGACAGTTGGTGCTTCCTGATATTGCGGCGTGTACAAGAATTGCATTCTCAAAACTCTCATAGGTAACTATGTCACTTGGCTTCATATTCTCGCATTTTGCGAGCTTTACAGCCTGTCTTCCTGCCTCCCTGGCATACTCAAGAAGGTCAGGGCTTGTAGCCGGCATAAGAGCACTGCCCGGAAGTGCAAGACCAAGAGCCTCCGCCATAATCTGCATGGTTGACGCTGTTCCGATAAATGAACATGCTCCACAGCTAGGACATGCGTTGCATTTTGCCCAGTCAAGCTTCTCCTTGTCAATCTCGCCTCGCTCATATTTTGCGCTGTACATTCCAAGCTGCTCCAATGTGAGAAGCTCAGGGCCTGCGTTCATCGTTCCACCCGGAACAACGATAGCCGGAATGTCAACTCTTGCAAGTCCCATAAGATTTCCCGGAAGTCCCTTGTCACAGCTTGAAAGGTACACACCTGCGTCAAAAGGTGTAGCGTTTGCGTGTATCTCAATCATATTTGCAATCATCTCGCGGCTAGCAAGACTGTAGTTAATTCCGTCCGTTCCCTGACTCTCGCCGTCACAGATATCCGTACAAAAATATCTCGCACCATATCCGCCTGCCTCGACAACTCCCTTTCTAACCTCATCGACAAGAATGTTGAGATGACCGCTTCCCGGATGGCTGTCTCCAAATGTGCTCTCAATCATAACCTGTGGCTTCTCAAGGTCCTCCTTCTTCCAGCCCGTTCCAATTCTAAGCGGGTCAAGCTCCGGTGCAAGCTTACGCATTTCCTGACTCTTTAATTCCATATTAAAATACCTCCTAAACTATTTTTTATAATTATGAAACCACGAACCACACAATAGTAGCTCCAACAATTCCTACCAAACCTACGATTGTCTCCATGACAGTCCATGTCTTTAAGTTTGTCTTTTCATCCACCTCGAACAATGACTTAGAAAGCCAGAAGCCCGAGTCATTTACATGGCTGAACGCTGTTCCGCCTGCTGCAATGGCAATTGTGAGTGTTGCAAGCTGTAACTGTGACAAATCGGCAATCATCGGCATTGACGCGATAATTCCTGCTGCCATCGTCATCGAAACTGTCGCTGAACCGACTGAAATTCGCACAACTGCTGCGACCAAAAATGCCACAAGCACCATAGGGAGCGGCAAACCGCCTACAAAATTTCCAAAAAGCTCTCCAATTCCTGAATTTTGCAGTATAAATCTAAGCATTCCGCCGCCGGATATCAGAAGTATTATATTTCCGCATGAGTGAAGCGAATTTGTCATAACGGTTGTTATCTCTTTTATGTTAAATCCAGCCGGAAGTCCTAAAAAGAGCATTGCACAGATTGTCGACAACAAAAGTGCAATAACAGGTGTTCCAAGGAACTCAAGAATTGGCTGAACCGGCTTCATAAATGGAATAACCGATGACAATGTATTTAATATGATAAGGAACAAAGGAAGAAGTATAATACATACAATCAGCCAGAAATTTGGTGTCTTTCCCTTGCTCTTTTCCTGTCCTTCCTTCTCATTTTCAAGGTAGGAGCTTGGAACCGGGCAGTCAAACTTGTTTCCGGCAAATCTTCCGAACACAGGGCCCGCCAAAATCATTGCCGGTATTCCTATTATAATTCCAAGCATAATAACATAGCTCAACTCAACATTTAACATCTCTGCGACAAGCACTGGTCCCGGCGTAGGCGGCACAAATGCATGTCCTATGGCAAGTCCTGCCAAAAGCGGAATTGAATAACAGAATACGGACTTTTTTGTCTTTCTCGCTATTCCAAACGCAACAGGAATAAGTATCAACAGACCTGACTCAAAAAATACAGGCATTCCGACGATAAGTCCGGTAATTCCAAGTGCCCACGGCGCTTTTTTCTCTCCAAACACCCTAAGAAGCGTGTCCGCAATGACCTCGACACCTCCCGAGACCTGCAAAATGGCTCCAAACATTGAACCAAGACCAATAAGTATTGCTATGGTTTGCAGAGTTGTTCCAACTCCCTCTGCCAAAGTATCTGTAATCATGCTAAACGGCATTCCGGCTACAAGACCGATGATAAGCGCCGATGACATGATGGCGATAAATGGCTGAATTTTAACTTTGATTATCAAAAACAACAACACTGCAAAGCCAAGTATTGCTCCTATAATCAGCCTTTCCGGCGAAGCGGTAAAAACGCTCATATCATATCCTCCCAAATCAGTATTTTAAAGTATTTGCATCCCAATCCCCACGCCGCCTCCCGGCGGCACAAACAGGAATGAAAAATGTGATTTTTACATATTTTCCACACTAATATTTAATACGGCGCCTTGTATTAATGTAAGTACAATATAACAAGCGTCCTTTTTCCTTTCAACAAATGTGATGTATGTATTTAATTTTCCCCAAAATGCGCAAAAAAATGTGGTAATTTTATTCAAATCGCCACATTTTTTTATGCAAATTTACCATATGAAATTTTGAAACATCCATAATGTACATTATACGTCCGATGTATTTTTCTTCCTGCCTTTCCTATCGTTCCGCTCCTTTATCAGCTCCATTATCGCCTGTCTGTTGTAGGTAAGGTGCATATGCATCGCACATTTAGCTCCGACGGCATCACGGTTTTCTATACAATTCACAACAGCCCTGTGCGTCTGTATAGTCTCATTCATAAGCCGCCTGTACGTTATGTTCGCAAAAACGACAACGGACATATTAATCACAGGGATAAGTCTCTCAACAACCATATTTTTACTGATTTTTGCAATATAGCTGTGAAATTCTATATCCTTCTGAATGTGGTCATGCCCCTGTGTGTAAAGCATTTCAACCTCATCACAAAGTATTTTCAGCTCGGCAATCTGCTCCTGCGTGGCATTTGCACATGCGAGGGCGGCAATCTCCGGCTCAATCATAAGACGGACATCAAAAAGGTCAAGCGCAAGCCTGTATCTGTCCTTGATGCGCGCAAATCCGAGCACGTCATTTTTCATATCGACATTGCTTATCACATACGTTCCGTCGCCGCGTCTTATCTCTAACACTCCACGGCTCACAAGCCCTTTCACGGCTTCGCGGATTGTGCTTCTGCCAACCCCGAATATCTGCGCAAGCTCAAATTCATTCTGAATTTTTTCACCAATTTCAATATTATTGTCCAATATATATTTCATCAGCCTGTCTTCTGTTTTCTGACCAAGTGTTTTTTGCGTCTGTACTTTTTTCTGACTCATATATTTCTCCATTTCATGGTTTTACTTAAATTTCCAGTATTTTCATATTCAATCAATATTTTAAATTATTTTTGACAACAAAACAACACCAAATGCACTGCCACGACAATTAATATAAAAAGACTGCCGCCATCAACGGTAAATTTTTCGATAAAACTTACCACTAACGCGACAGTCTGTCTATATTTTTTACTTTTTTCCACCAGGGACACTCATCCAAGCCAGAAAAAACCGTCTCCAATAGCTTTATCTTATCCTTTTT
>JBNMKO010000065.1:0-19078 GCA_050874385.1 Eubacteriales bacterium | reverse complement strand
TTTCACAATACTTATGGGGAGAAGGTTCAGCCGGAGGAATTTTTAAAGCTGTACGAGGGACATGAGATTGCCTGTCATACTGTGACACATCCGACAATCGCCAGATGTCCGCTCGAGAATGTTGCCGAGGAGGTTTTAGAGGACAGAAAGAGACTTGAGGCCATTATGGGACAGCCTGTTAGAGGACTTGCATACCCTAACGGCTCGACAAGCCCTAAAATCCGTGAGATGCTTCCTATGATGGGAATACGCTATGCGAGGGTTGTAGGCAGCACGGACGATTTTGCAATCCCGGAGGATTTTTACCAGTGGAAGGCTACCTGTCACCACAACCACAATCTTCTTGAGAACGGACAGAGATTTGTCGATTTGTTCAAAAAGCAGTACCTCTACCTCATGTATGTGTGGGGACATAGCTACGAGTTCACAGATAAGAACAACTGGGAGGTAATGGAGGAGTTCTGTAAAATGGTCGGCGGCAGGGATGATACATGGTACGCAACCAATATCCAGATAGTCGATTACATGGAAGTTCTCGACAGGTTACAGTTCTTTGCCGATTGCAGCAAGGTGTTCAATCCGTCGGCACAGTCCGCATGGCTCGCAAATGAGAAGGGCGAGATTATCGAGGTTAAGGGCGGAACGTTGGCTGTGGTAAATGAACAGTAAGCAGGCAAAGAGAGAATTTTAAGCATATGATGGAGTAGATGAGTTTAAGAGTTTTTGTTTGCAGAAACAGAGGATGTATATTACTTGTAACTGAAAAGTTGTTGCAAAATTGTCTAACCTATATTAGGACAGAGTAGATGTTGAAAGTCATTATTTGGTGTTCTTTCAAATGATATGACTGTAGAAGAAAGGTTGAATAAAATATGAGAGTTTTAGTTGATACCTGTGTTATCATCGATGCATTACAGTCTCGTGTTCCGTTTGCAGAAGCAGCACAAAAACTTTTTATATAGTCTGTAAATAAACAGCTTGAGGGATATAGAAGGGTGTTGAAAAAATATTTTCACATCCTTCTTTTTTTCTCATAGAATATACCATATTATCGAAAACAGGATGGTATAGGTATGCTTGATGTTATTGACCCGGGGCATGGCGGAAGCGACCCGGGAGCTGTATATAATGGACGACAGGAAAAAGATGACGTGTTGAGACTTGGAAAGGCTGTGGGAGCACTTCTCGAGGCGAGAGGCGTTGATGTTGTGTACACGCGAGAGGGCGATATATATGAGACACCATTTAAAAAGGCGCAGGACGGAAACAGTGTCGGTGCAGACTATTTTGTGTCCATACACAGAAATTCCAGTGAATACCCTAATCAGTATTCAGGTGCGGAGGTGCTTGTCTACAGCGACAGCGGTGTGAGAAGGGAGCTTGCCAACAACATACTTGAGGGTATGGAGAGGGCAGGACTTAAAAATCTTGGAATTGATGAGAGAAAGGATTTGGTTGTGCTGCGCCGTACACAGATGCCGGCTGTTCTTGTCGAGGCAGGTTTTATCAACAGTGACAAGGACAATGAGACCTTTGACAAGAATTTTGATGAGCTGGCGCGCGGAATTGCAAACGGAATTTTGCAGACACTCGGCTATCCTGTATACACTTCCCCAGCCTCGGCGACGGCAGATATGTGGGTAGATGCCGGAAACATGGGAAATTCAGGAAATACCGATGATATGTCAAATGCCGGGGATTTCATGGATAATGGAAATATGGGAAACATGAATAATGCCGGAAATGCCAGTGGTATGGGAAATATGGGCAATGCTGGAAATGTCAATGGTATGGGAGGTATAGGTAGCGCTGGAAATGCTAATGGCATGGGAAACACCAATGGTATTGGAAATACCAATGGTATGGGAAGTATGGGTAATGTAGGAAATACTAATTGTATGGGAAATATGGGCAACGCGGGAAATGTAAATACAGGCGGCATGGAAAATGTCGGAAACTGCGGGAACATGGGAAGGTCGGGAAACATGGAGAATATGAGAAATGTTCCGCCTTCATCCGATGATATGAACAACATGAATAACAATACATGGTGGGGAAACGGCATGATGAATGACGGTATGTCTATGGACAATAATATGTCCATGGATAGAGGACAGAACAACAGAATGTCCAACGGCAGAAATATGATGGGTGGAAATCAGCCAAGCGGAATGTCGCCAGACAATATGTCAGGCTATGGTGTTCGAGGTGAGGAGCGCTTCTACGACGAGAGTGCTGAGATTTTCAACGAGCCGGGGACGCGCTCATGCAACTGCCAGTGCCCTGATGTGCTCTATCGCGTTCAGGTAGGCGCGTACCGCAATAAGGACAACGCCGACAGAATGTTAAATTCGCTTCTAATCGACGGTTTTCCGGCATTTATTGTGTTCGATGACGGACTTTACAAGGTTCAGGTTGGCGCATACAGAAACCTATCCAACGCCATTGCCATGGAGTATAAGCTCAGACAGTATCGCTATAACACTTATATAACGACTAAGTGATTATTTACTATTTGCCATGGGGACGGTTCTTTGTGATTAATAGAACCGTTCCCGTTGGCTTGTTCACCTCCCACCACTCCTCAAAAAAAAAATGCCACTTTGCTTATCAGAAATTTTTTGAAAAATTTTCTCTTCCCATGTAAGATTTTCGGTCAAATCCATAGTATATAAGTGAAAGAAAGTGATATCTTGTTAGAGGATAGCAAAATTATTGAATTGTTCTTTGCGCGCGTAGAACAGGCAATCGTGGAGCTATCGGCAAAATATGGAACAGTTTGCAATCGGATTGCAAGGGAGGATTTGAGCTATGATGAAAAAATTTTCTGAAGCTGTCGGCAATATCAGCACACGACATATTGAAGAAGCAACGGATTATGTTGTAAAGAGAAAGTATATGCCTATTTGGTCAAAATTAGGGTTGGCCGCAGCTTGTCTTGCGGTAGTTGCTGTTTTGGGTGCAGGCGTATTTCAAAGTGGATTGTTCGGGAACAAAATGGATACTGCCACTTTGGATAACGAAACGAAAATTGTTTTTGTAAAATCAAAAATTGCTGTCCCAAGCCCTCAGCTTGCCGATAATGTGACTATGCGGCAACTTACAGAGGAAGAACTTGCAATTCTGTTTCCGAACTTGCCTGTTACTGCCCGCGCAGTGTTCGGTGATAACAAGGGCTTAATTGGGTTTGAGGGAAATATCGGAAATGCCAAGATGGTAATCGCTACAACGGATATACAACTACTTGATACAGAAATTGTGGGAATAAAAGAAAGCTCCACAGTTAATGGAACAAGCGTAGTTGCCGGATATTTTGAAACAGACCTCAACAGCGTTGGAGAGCAGAATGTAATTTACTATGCGACCTTTAAGCTGGGAGATGGTACAGTATATGTTGAAAATGCCGGAAAAAAGTCTGAAAGTGAGAATGTGAAAAATGATTTGGCTGCTATTATTCAGGAAATGATAAATAATGGTGCGCTTGACCTAAGTGCTGTCAATGGATATTACTCTGCCGTTAACAGTACTGCCCGTCTTTGCTGTTTGGCAATCAAGAGGGCGACAGCTTAAGAGGTTTCTGCCATCTGCAACTATTCAAAAAAGAAAGAAAAAGCACAATCTAGGCGGAACTGGCGGTTGTGTCAAGAAATGTTTGTGAGTTGTCAAGAATTTTGATACAATGAGAACATGAACCACTAAATTGGGATAAAGGCAGGAGAATAAATTTGAATGTGGGGTATTTACAAAAAATGCACCAAGAGGAGAAGAATATATGGCAAAACAAAATATTTATGATAATGATATCTTTTTTGAAAATTTCAAGAATATTCGCAATAACAAGATTAATTTTAATGATTGCATAGAAACTCCTATTCTACTTGCAATGCTTCCAGAGGTACATGGAAAAAGAGTACTGGACATAGGCTGTGGCATGGGACAACACGCAAAGCAGTATTCTGATATGGGGGCTGAAGCTGTATTGGGTATTGATATTTCTGAGAAAATGCTTGAGTATGCAAAGGAACATTTCCATGCTGAAAATATTACTTACCGACAAATGGCATTTGAAGATATATGTCGGATTGATGAGCAGTTCGATTTGATTACAAGTTCCTTGGCATTTGATTATGCAGAAGATTTAGACAAACTAATGAAAGATATATATGGTCTATTAAAAGATGATGCCCATTTTGTATTTAGTATGTCTCATCCAATGGACACCGCATGGGATGGTCAATATGATAGATATACCCGGACAGAATCGGGCGAAAGACTTTATGCTAATATCAGCAACTATATGGTTGAGGGAAAAAGGACAGTCAAATGGGTTGTCGAGGAGTATGAAGTTTATCATCGAACATTTTCCAGTATTGTTAATTCTATAGTAAATGCTGGATTTTTGATTGAAAAATGCGAGGAATCTCATATATCTGATGAAATGAGAAAGCAGTATCCAGCCGAGTTTGGTGGAACACTTCACCGACCAAATTTTATATTTTTTGATGTAAAGAGACAGTCGTAAAATGATGATATGGGTTTTGTCTTGAAGCGCGGGTATTTTGAGATTTTTCATTTCCATAATGTCCAAAATAACGCTTTTGCATCTGTTATAGGCTTGCAAATGGGAGCTTTTTTGGGTATACATGAGAGAAAATTCATTTCCATACCCTCAAACTAGCTTTAAGCATCAATTATCCGGGTATAATTCAGCCACAAAAGCTTATTATGCCCATAGCTTCTATAAAAAATGAAAATATAGTCAAAGGAATGGGTATAGAATGGCAGAAAATGTGTTTTATACCCATTTCGCTTGTAGTTTGCCAGTTGCCAGCAAACCAACGTGGGCAGGGGCTAATTGTTGGCACAAGTGGCATCATTGGCAAAAACACTGTCACTGTGACTTTTGCTTATTGCGATACATTGCGTGGTGTGTTAAAATAAATAAGATTGTGCGTTTGTAAAAATATAAATAGAGAAAAGAAAAAGCATAGAAAAATGCAGTCAAAAATGAATTCATACAAAAAGCAGATAAATAGTAAGAAGGCAGAATAACAAAGCTAAACAGAAAATTGAAGATAAGCATAACAGAAAGGCAGAGCAATATGGAAGAAAACAAGCCGCATGTGCGAAGAAAGCGTTATTCGGGGACGCACCCGAAGCGTTTTGAGGAGAAATATAAGGAACTTAATCCGGAGAAGTATGCCGACACGATAGAGCATGTGATGAGCAAGGGAATTACCCCGGCGGGTATGCACATATCAATATGTGTAAACGAGATACTGGATTTTTTGCAGATTAAGCCGGGGCAGAGGGGGCTTGACGCGACTTTCGGGTACGGCGGTCATACAAGAAAAATGCTCGAAAAGCTTGAGGGACATGGGCATATGTACGCGCTTGATATAGACCCAATCGAGATAAAAAAGACGACCAAGAGGCTGCGCGATGCGGGCTACGGGGAGGACATCCTCACAGTGAAACAGATGAATTTTGCCGATATAGACAAGCTTGTTCCGGAAAGCGGGCTGTTTGACTTCGTGCTTGCCGACCTTGGGGTGTCGTCGATGCAGATTGACAATCCGGAGAGAGGTTTTTCATATAAGGTGGATGGACCTCTTGATTTGAGACTGAACCCGGAGGCAGGGGAGTCGGCAGCAGAGCGTCTTATGCAGCTTGACGAGGATGAGATTGTCGGAATGTTGGTCGAAAATTCGGACGAGCCGTATGCCAAACAGATAGCGGCGCAGATTATGAAGGAGCGTAAGAGAAAGCACCCGATTGACACGACAACTGCGCTCAGGCAGGTTATCGAGAAGGCGCTTGAGTTTTTGCCGGAGGCGGAGCGCAAGGAAGCTGTAAAAAAATCATGCCAGAGAACATTTCAGGCGCTCAGAATTGACGTGAACAGCGAGTTCGAAGTGCTCGACGCATTTCTTAGCAAGCTTCCGGGCATACTTGCACCGGGCGGCAGGGTGGCTATACTCACATTTCATTCGGGCGAGGATAGAATGGTTAAGAAGTATTTTAAGCAGATGGAGAAGGACGGAATATACAGCGAGGTCGCAAAGGATGTAATAAGACCATCGGCGGAAGAATGTGCAAAGAACAGCAGGGCGCGCTCAACGAAGATGAGATGGGCAGTGAAAGCAAATTCTTAAATATACTTAATGTTTAAAAGAAAAGTAGTGATTTCGATAAGAAACTGCCAATTATCAAAGATGCTAATTATGAAAATAGAGACATGAGGAAATTATATAAAAATGGACAAAAATATACAGGATAATTTCATAAAAATACTTGAGGAGGAGTTGATACCGGCGATGGGTTGTACGGAGCCGATTGCGCTTGCGTATGCGTCTGCGAGATGCCGTGAAGCATTGGGTGTGGCACCTGAACATATAGATGCGTATTGCTCGGGAAACATGATTAAAAATGTGCGCTGTGTCTCAATACCCAATTCACATGGAATGATAGGAATCGAGGCGGCGTGTGCGCTCGGAGCTTTGGCAGGAGATGCCGCTAAATGTATGGAGGTGTTGGAGGCTGTCGACGACGAGGGAAGAGCGGCGGCAGAGCAGTTTGTGAATGACAAAAAATGTCATGTGGAGTTTCTTGACTCCGAGATACCGCTTCATTTTATTATAGAAATGAGAGCAGGGCAGGATAGCGCGTCAGTCGAGGTGCGCCACTCACATACCAACATAACATGTATAAAAAAGAATGGTTCTGTGATGGAACAGAAATACGGCGCTGAAAATGGAACAGAAAATGCCGTGGACGAGATGGCATATGCTGACCGTTCACAGCTTAGCATTGAGAATATCAAGCAGTTTGCCGATGAGGTCGACATATCAAAAGTGAGACATCTTTTTGACAGACAGATACAGTACAATATGGATATAGCCTACGAGGGAATGTCGGGAAACTACGGCTTGGGACTTGGAAGAGTAATCCGCGAGACATACGCTGAGAGCGTAGTCACGAGAATGAAGGCGTATGCGTGTGCCGCGTCCGAGGCGAGAATGGGCGGATGTGACATGCCTGTTATCATCAATTCGGGAAGTGGAAATCAGGGCATTGCATCGTCCGTTCCTGTTATCGTATATGCGAGGGAGAATAACATACAGTCCGAAAAGCTTTACCGCTCACTTGTATTTTCAAGCCTTTTGACAACTTTTCAGAAGGAGTTTATAGGAAAGCTCTCTGCTTTTTGTGGTGCGGTGTCTGCTTCATGTGCGAGCGCTACGGCGATAACATATCTTGCAGGCGGCACTATAAAGCAGATTAAGGACACAATTGACAACACTCTTGCGAACATTCCGGGAATTATCTGTGACGGAGCCAAGATTTCATGTGCGGCAAAGATTGCTTCAAGTCTTGACGCGGCGATGATGGGTCACTATCTTGCCATGAAGGGCAAGGCTTATGAGGCTTACACCGGAATTTTAAAGGAGGAGGCAGGCGAGACGATAAGCTGCGTCGGCTATATCGGAAAGGTCGGGATGCATCAGACTGATAAGGAGATTATCAAGATGATGCTCGAGGAAAAATAGAAGCCTGCTCTAAGCACAGAGCAATTAAAGTAAGATAGAAAGCAAGAAAGACAGAATGTAAAAAATGAAATCAATAATGAAATGAGCAGCATTTGGGGGATTGACCCTGAATAGCTAAAATAAAATATAATGTTTTGGGGCGGAAAAATGGCAGGAAAATTTTACGCGGTGAAAGTTGGAAGAGTTCCGGGGATATATCCTAGCTGGGACGCATGTAAGAAAAATATAGATGGTTTTTCGGGGGCGGTGTACAAGAGCTTCAAGACCAAGGCTGAGGCTGAGTCGTTTATTGGAAACAAAAGCGGCGGGTATGGTGTGAAAGCTGATACGGGCAGCAGTACAAAAACAACGGCTTCAATTTCAAAAGTTTCAATTAATAAGAATAATAAGAATGATTATGAAAAAAGTGACGGACAGCTTAATGGGTTAAACCAAAGTTTAACAAAAGGCTCGGCAGAAAGCATGAAGATTGGCACGCTCCCGTATGCGTTTGTAGACGGCTCGTACAATATCGCAACAAAGGTCTACGGTTACGGAGGTTTTCTCGTGCACGACGGTGTGCGCGAGGTGCTTCAGGGACATGGAGACGACCCGGAAATGGCTTCTATGAGAAATGTCTCGGGCGAGGTCGGAGGCAGCATGGCGGCGATTAAGCGCGCCATTGAGCTGGGTATAAAGGAGCTTGTAATCTACTACGATTACATGGGGATAGAAATGTGGGCTGATGGCTTGTGGAAGAGAAACAAGAAAGGAACTATCGCCTACTACGACTATATTCAGTCAGTAAAAAATGATATAAAGCTTCATTTTGTCAAGGTAAAAGGTCATTCCGGTGTTGAAGGAAATGAGGAAGCCGATAGACTTGCGAAAGAGGCAGTCGGGATAGTTTAAAATTAAAATTTTCAAACTGTTTATTTTTTACTATAGAATTACTTTTTGATTTTTCTACAATTTCTAATCTATAGAAAACTATTTGAATTTTTTCATGAGCCTTTTTTAGACCATAAAAATTTCATATATATAAGTCCGGTCACATCCGCCAAAACCCATCCGATAGGTATTGCCGCCCATATCCCGGTCACACCTATGGCGCTTGATAGCTCGGTAATAGCCATAAAATCCCCAACTTTCATTGCGCAAGGCAATAAGCGGGGATTTTTTTGTGTGACAGCAGAAGCAATTAGCCGGGAATTGCCGATTGCCATCAGGGACGGTTCCTGATGCCACAAAGAACCGTCCCCGGTGGCGTGCTTTTGTAAAGAAATAGTTGTCATAGGTGATACGGTATGATAAAATAAATTAAGAATGTGATTAATCATTAATGGATATATTATGTAAATTTTGTTGTGGGATATATTGGGAACGGAGGGAGGCTGAATGATGGACAACAAGAACGCAAATAAGTATTCAGTAAAGAAAATAAGCATTGGAAATCAGGGATTTGATAATATCAGAAAGAATGACTGTTTTTATATTGATAAGACAGGATTTATAAAAGAATGGTGGGAGTCTATGGACATTGTTACATTGATAACCCGCCCACGCCGCTTTGGAAAGACGCTCAATATGAGTATGCTCAACTGTTTTTTCTCAAATCAGTATACCGATAGAGGGGACTTGTTTGAGGGGCTTTCAATATGGGAGGATGAAAAGTATAGGAAGTTACAGGGGACATATCCGGTTATTTTTCTGAGCTTTGCGGGAATTAAGTCTGACAATATGAAGGATGCAAAGCTGCAGATTAAGGGACTGATTGCGACTCTTTACAGCCAAAACAGATATCTCTTTGAAGGAGAATTGTTAAGTGCCAATGAGAAGATAATGTTTGACAGTATGACAATGTTTATGGAGGATGCCTTGTGTTACTCTTCCATAAATATGCTGTGCAGTTTTCTTGAAAGACACTATGGAAAGAAGGCAATAGTGCTGCTTGATGAGTATGATACACCGATGCAGGAAGCGTACATTCATGGTTACTGGGATGAGTTTACGTCTTTTATAAGAAATATTTTCAATAATACCTTCAAAACCAATCCATACCTTGAGCGGGCTGTGATGACAGGAATTACCAGAGTATCAAAAGAGTCGATTTTTTCTGATTTGAATAATCTAAATGTTGTGACGACAACATCCGATGAATACAGTACATGCTTTGGATTTACGGAGAATGAGGTATTTGCATCGCTTGAGGAACGTGGATTATCGGAAAAAAAGGAAGAAGTAAAAAAATGGTATGATGGCTTTACTTTTGGCAATCACAAGGACATATATAATCCGTGGTCTATAATAAACTATATTGATAAAAAACAATTAAAATCATACTGGGCATCGACAAGCTCGAATGGTCTTGTGAGCCATCTTTTGCAGACCGCGCCGCCGGAAACCAAGCAGATGATGGAGGACTTGATAAGCGGAAAAGAAATTGTTGTGAACTTTGATGAACAGATAGTGTTCAGCCAGCTTGAGACGGATGAGAGTGCTATATGGAGCCTGCTTGTCGCGAGTGGGTATCTGAGAGTGGACGAGGTTGATTACAGAGGAGAATTGTTAGAGCCGTGGTACTCCCTTTCTATAACGAACCTTGAAACCAGAAGCATGTTTTCAAGTATGTTTAAAGGGTGGTTTAAGGGGGCAGCATCCAGCTATAATAAATTTGTCACATCAATAATTTCCGGTGATGTCGAGGCTATGAACTATTATATGAACAAGGTTGCGTTGGAAACATTCAGTTTTTTTGATGTGGGAGGGGACACAGTTAATAGTGAACCTGAACGGTTTTATCATGGCTTTGTGTTAGGACTTATGGTTGAGCAGTCAGAAAATTATGAAATCCGTTCTAACCGTGAGAGTGGTTTTGGAAGGTATGACATTATGATGATACCTAAGAAAAATACATTTCCCGCAATAATAATAGAGTTTAAAGTGCGAAGTGCAGGAAAGGAGCAGACACTTGAGGATACTGTGCAGGTTGCACTCAAACAGATAGAGGATAAAAGTTATGATGCGGAGCTTATGGCAAGAGGAATAGAAAAGGAGAGAATACGGCACTACGGCTTTGCATTTGAGGGAAAGAAAGTGCTGATAAGGGGATAGAAAATACGGGTAAAGTCATGCCATGTGGTGTGTCCGTTTGCGTATAAGAAATGGACATACTGCATGGCATGATTTTATTTATTGTGCAATCATCTAAAAGATGGTTGGAAGTGGCATAAATTTAATCAGTTTTGCAAAGTAGAAATATTGACAAAATTAGTAGGGGGTACAATGGATGTATGTGAATACAATATAGTCAAAATAAACATTGTATATTCACAAATTAAAATATCCGGGAGGAAAAGCAGATGAAGAAATATTTTAAGTACATTGCAGTGTTGCTTAGCTTTGTGATGGTATTTTCACTGAGCGGTTTTGCGGCATTGCAGACAGTGACAAATGTGTTTGCGGACAGTTCGGACACAGAAGAATATTCTGGGGCAAGTTCAGACAGTCAAAGTGGTGGTGACAATTCAGATGATGAACAGAACAGCGACTGGGAGTATACGGAGAATGAGGATGGGACGCTCACGATAACAAAGTATAACTTTTCGAAAGGTTTAATAAAGTCATTAGAGGTTCCAGCGTCAATTAATGGTAAGACAGTTGTTACAATAGGAGAAAAGGCATTTGAAAATGATGGATATGTGATACTAAGGGAACTCGTGATTCCAGATGGAGTTAAGGTAATTGAGAAAGATGGTTTACTGAGATCTCATGCGTATAGTATCATACTTCCTTCGACGCTTGAAAAGATAGAAAACATAGAGACATATCAAGCTGGATCTATTGTTTATGTGTCTAAGGGCAGTTATGCTGAAAGCTTAGTTCAGAAGATAGCAGAAAAAGAAGATGAAATTGTCGTTTACCATGAAGGAAATGTATATGAAACGGGCAGATATACTTATGCTGTAAATGATGATGGTACAGTCACTATATTGTCAGTTTCAAGTGGAAGTGAAATACCAGAAGAAATTGATGGAAAAACTGTTACAGGTATAGAAAGATTTGCATTTTTTAGAAATTATTCTAACCAATCTGGTGCTGATATAGTTATTCCGGAAAGTGTTACTTTTGTTGGAGCTCATGCTTTGAACTATGCTATTAATAGTGTTACAGTTTTGAATGGCTCTGCAAAAATAGAAGGTAATATCTTCACAGGTTCAGGAACTAAAGCCACAATAAAAGGCTTGACTAATTCCACAGCCGAGGAATATGCAAAGGCTAACAATCTAACATTTGAGTCCATCGGTGTATATGAGAAGCCGACAGAGCCGGAGAGTCCAACAGAGAAACCAAGCGAGACAGAGACAACAACAGAAGCACCGGCAGAGAAGCCAAGCGAGACAGAGATAGAAGCACCAACCGATAAGCCAAGCGAGTCAGAGACAGCAACTCCGGACGAGACGAAGCCGGAAAACCCAAGTGAAAGTGAGCCGGAGACAACAACCGAAGCACCGACAGAGAAGCCAACTGACATTCCATCCAAGCCTGAGACACCTATCGACAGCGATGTTCTCGACAGCATCAACAGCGGTGAGAAGGTAGTTACAAAGGAAGTTGAGGCGGGAAACGGAAGTGTTGTTCCGGCTGATTTCGTGGCAGCGGCAATCGGGAAGGGAGCACAGCTTGTTTTAGAGGTCAAGGGAGCTGATGGAAATCCTGTTGTAAAGTACACATTTGATGGAAGCAGGTTCACAAAAGCACCTGATGCCAGCTTCAAGCTTGATGTAACTTGTGGTGAGAAGAATGAAGTTACAGATAAGGTTAAGGAACAGTTAAACGTAGCTGACGGTGAGTCTGTTTTCCTCTGTGATTTTGAACATTCAGGAGAGTTAAACGGAGAACTTGCAGTCACAGTATATCCTCAGTATGAGAATGGAACAGAACTCAAACTGTTCTATTATAACGAGGCTGATGGCAAGGCAGAGGATATGGGACAGACAGTAAGGGTTGAGAACGGAGAAGTTACATTTACAGTAACACATTTTTCGTCGTACCTTCTTGTAAAGGCAGATGATATTAAAAATGATGCCACACCGGACGAAAGTGAGCCGGTAACGGAGGCACCAACGGAGAAGCCGGGCGAGACAGAGACGACAACAGAGATACCATCAGAGAAACCAAGCGAGGCGCAAACAGATACAACACAGCCTGAGACAGCGTCAAGCCAGACAGAGACGCAGACGGAACAGTCAGTGACAACAACAGCGCAGACAGAGAGCGGAAGCTATGTTGCACCATCGACAGGAGCAGGCGCAGGGGTACCAGCAGCAGCGGTTGTAGGTGTGATGCTTATGGCATGTGGTGCGGCAGGAGTATGCTTCAGAAGAAAGAAATAAATAAAAATAACAGGCATTGTCATGGATAAAATCTTTGATACGACAAAGATAAAACAATAGAATAATTGTAAGATAAAGAAGCGGTTCACACTTATCAAAAATCCGGTGTGAGCCGCTTTTTGATAAATTTCAGCCGGAAATTTATGGTCTTTGGGCTGTTGATAAATGGCATCCGGCAGAATACTGTATTTTTACAACAAATACATTGCTGGGGTTGTAAAATATATGCTATAATCATCATATAAAAAATAGATAGTATGGAGGGAATGTTATGGCTAAAAAGGTGGTAATAGGAAGACAGGATTTTGCCTCACTTAGGGAGGATGATTATTTTTATGTTGATAAGACGAATTTTATAAAAGAATGGTGGAATGCCGGAGACGATGTCACACTGATAACCCGTCCGCGCCGTTTTGGAAAGACCCTTAACATGAGTATGCTCAACTGCTTTTTTTCAAATAAATATGCAGGCAGGGGTGATTTATTTGAGGGGCTGTCAGTCTGGGAGGATGAGGAGTACAGAAAGCTTCAGGGGACATATCCGGTGATATTTTTAAGCTTTGCGGATGTAAAGCAGGCAGATTGCAAAGAGACGGTGTGGAAGATTAAGAAGATTATATCGAATGTTTATCAGCAATATGCGTGGCTTACTTCGTGGGAGGGGCTTACGGATTTAGAGCGCGAACAGTTTGCCAGTGTAGTACCGGATATGGAAGATGCAGTTGCCCAGAGTGCGGTTCAGGACTTATGCAATTATATGAGCAAATATTACAAAAAAAAGGTAATCATACTGCTTGACGAATATGACACGCCGATGCAGGAGGCGTATATGTACGGCTACTGGGATGAGTTCACGGCGTTTTTACGCAACCTGTTCAACAGCACCTTCAAGACCAATCCGTATCTTGAGCGCGCGGTGATGACTGGAATAACGAGAGTGTCGAAGGAGTCGATGTTTTCTGACTTAAATAACCTGAAGGTTGTGACGACCACATCCGATGAATACAATACAAGTTTTGGATTTACGGAAAATGAAGTATTCACAGCACTTGAAGATATGGGACTGGCAGACAAAAAGGCAGAAGTGAAGAAGTGGTATGACGGATTTATATTTGGCAGGCAGAGAGATATATATAATCCGTGGTCAATCATTAATTATCTGGATGAAAGAAAATTAAAGCCATACTGGGCATCGACGAGTTCCAACGGTCTTGCAAGCCGCCTGCTGCAGAAAGGCTCGGCGGAGATGAAGGAACAGATGGAGGAGCTTTTAAAGGGAAACTCCATAGTGGTGAACTTTGACGAGCAGATAGTGTTCCACCAGCTTGACACGGATGAGAGTGCGGTGTGGAGCCTTCTTATGGCAGCCGGATACCTAAAGGTGGATGAAGTGGAGTACCGTGGTGAGCTTTTGGAGCCGTGGTACCATCTGTCCATAACCAACCTTGAGACGAGAAGCATGTTCGCGGGAATGTTTAAAGGGTGGTTTGGAAGGACACTTTCAAGCTATAACGGATTTATAAAGGCGATGTTAAAGGGAAATGTCAGGGAGATGAATATTTACATGAATGATGTGGCACTTGCAACCTTCAGCAGTTTTGATGCAGGGCTGCACCCGTCTGAGAGAACGCAGCCGGAAAGGTTCTATCACGGCTTTGTGCTGGGACTTTTGGTTGAACTTCGTGACATATATGGGGTGAAATCGAACCGTGAAAGCGGTTATGGAAGATATGATGTAATGATTATTTCAAAAACAGATGACGGAAAATATGATGCGGTGATACTTGAATTTAAGGTGTATGATGATGAGGAGGAAAAGTCACTTGAAGACACGGCGCGTTCGGCTCTTTGCCAGATAGAAGAAAAGAACTATGATGCCGAACTGCTTGAAAGGGGAATTGATGCAGGGCGGATAAGGCACTACGGCTTTGCATTTGAGGGAAAGAAAGTGCTGATAAGGGGATAGATGGATAGAAAATACGGGTAAAGTCATGCCATGTGGTGTGTCTGTTTGTGTATAAGAAATGGACATACTGCATGGCATGATTTTATTTTTTGTGCAATGAACTCAAAGTTCATGCCTGCATGAAAAATGGTCAGATGTCACCATAACGAGTGGAACTTGCATGGTAAACTCGTTGTTAAAAAAACACAAATATTGCCGATAAAGATATATATGATTTGTGACCTGTTAGAGCCAGGCAGATTTTAGGTAATGGTATGAGTCAGATTAGATATGGACAGTTAATATAATTTATAGATTGTCTGGACGAAATACATATATTATAGAGAATACAGATGAGAAATTTATAAGTTGATTTATCGTCGCCAATTTGCAGTTAAACTACTCATAACAGAGGTGTTAAGGTATGGATGTTAACAATTTTCAGACAGGAATGTCACAGATAGCATCGTCGCGTTCATGCACATCAGGCACGGTTGCTACTACCAAAAGAAGTTCGTCATTTTCAAAATCGAAGTCAAAAAAGTCATTGTCGTATAATCCTAAGGAACTTTCATCGCAGATATTGCGTGCAAGAAGAACGGTGGGAGCGTCACAGGTACTTAGCCGGGCGCGCGCAAAGCTTGCCATGCTAAAAAGAGCGCAGGCTACGGGGGAATATGACTCGGCGGAGCTTGAGAATGCCATTGCACATGCAAAGAAGATGATTGACTGCGCAGATATGAAGGTGAGTAATCTGCGTGAGGAGGAGAGAATTAAAAAGAGAGCAGAAAAAAAGGCGGAGCTTAGGGAGGAGCAGATTAGAAATGCCAGGAGGCTGGAAAATATAAAGAAACGCACACACAGACAGGATGAAAACAAGGCACTTTTTGATGCGGATACCAAGTTTTACCAGAGAGCGGCAAATAATGCGGCGGGTGCAGAACAGTCTGGTGCGGTATCGTCCGCCGCGGCTTCACTTGAGATAAGTTCGGCATCGGGGGAGATGAGAAATCTTGAGCTTGCCGAGACAGCTATGGCACAGGCTGGAGTGGAAGGGCAGAGTGTGAATGTGACTGTTTAGCGCGATAAATTTGGCGGGGAGGTATGGCTTTTTGCTTATGCTTTTGGCAATGCTTATGGGTCACTCCACAAAATACCTTTTGACTATAACATCATGAATATACTGCCATATCAAAAAATTATTGTATTTTTTGTTCTATGGCAGTATAATTTTGTTAGACAGTTAGCATGAACTAACAAAAATAGCCTACAACTAACATATCGGATGTGAATAAAATTAAGATTTCACATTGGCTGAGTTAAAGGCGGATATTAGATTTGTTGCTGGTGCAGGTATGTAATTTTGCAGAAGAAGATTTGCAGTTACCGAATTTTTTTGATATGGGAGGATGAAAAATGCTTGTAGAATTTAAGGATGTGGTAAAGACCTACGGCGAGGGAGAGGGAAAGCAGATGGCGGTTGACCATGTGAGCTTCACGATAGATGAGGGCGAGTTCGTGGTTATACTTGGTCAGTCGGGAGCAGGAAAATCGACCATCTTAAATATGCTCGGCGGCATGGACACACCGACGCAGGGCAAGGTGATTGTTGCCGGCAGGGAGATTTCCGGCATGAACGACAGGCAGCTTGGCAGCTACAGGGCGGAGGTTATCGGCTTCATTTTTCAGTTTTACAATCTGCTTCCGAGCCTCACAGCTTATGAGAACATCGCCCTTACAAAGAGCATTGTGAAAAATGCGCAGGACGCGGGAAAGCTCCTCGAGATGGTTGGGCTGTCAAAATGCCGCGACAAGTTCCCGGCGCAGATGTCGGGCGGTGAGCAGCAGAGAGTGTCAATAGCGAGGGCGCTTGCGAAAAATCCTAAGATACTTCTCGGAGACGAGCCGACAGGCGCACTTGACTCCGAGACGGGAGTTATAGTGCTTGAGCTTTTGCAGAGGTTATGTCGTGAGGAGAAAAAGACAGTCATAATTGTGACGCACAACTCGGACATCGCAAAATGTGCCAACAAGGTCATAAGGATGAAAAACGGAAAGATAAGGGATATCACGATAAATGAGAAACCTCTTGATGTAAAGGAGGTTGAGTGGTAATGCTTTTTAGAAAAATGCTTAGGGAGTTCAGGACAAATTTCGGTCTGTTTTTCTCAATATTTTTGCTCTCAGGGCTTGCCATAGCCATGTTCTGTACGATGGAGGGGCATGTGCTCTCACAGGGAGTTGCGAGGGAGAAATACCATGAGGAGTGCAAATTGTCCGACCTTTGGATGTACGGGGAGGGCTTTTCACAGGAGGAGCTTGATACCATAAGAGGGCTTGATTTTGTGGAGGCGGCGCAGCTTCGTATGTCCGTGACGGGAAGTACACCTGATTTTACGGGAGTGCAGGTCGATTTATTTCTTGAGAGGGAGAATGTCGTAAATACACCGTATCTTGTGAAGGGGACGGAGTTTGACCCATCCGATACCGAGGGAGTATGGCTTGCCAACGCATTTGCCGTGAGAAGGGGACTTGATGTGGGGGACAGTTTTACCATAGAGTACAACGGTGTTACATTTACAAAAGAAATCAAGGGGCTTGTGGAGACACCTGAGTATGAGTACAGGCAGGCGGACGGCGATGCGGACGTGTATCTTGAGAATATTGCCATCGCATTCATGTCATACGACGCATTTCCTATAAGGGAGTATGTGACGCATCTTATCGAGAGTGGAAAAATTACCGCGAAAAAAGTTGCCGAGAACACAAAAATTCTCAATGAAAAACTTGAGCAGTTAAAGGCGGCAGGCTTGACGGTTGACGACATAACGCAGGATATGTTGCTTGATATTGCCAATAATATGAGCGATGAGAAGCTTGCAAAGATAATGCCGTACACACAGATGGTCATAAGGACGAAGGACGGCGGCGCGCTTGCACACGAGGACGAGGTAGCCAAAGCGATAGATTATGACTATTCGGCGATTATAGACCGCAAATCCGTTCAGGGACTTGCAAGACTTGACAGTGAGCTTGAGCAGCATCAGGCGTTTGCCTATGTGTTTGTTGTAATTTTTGTCGGCATTGCGGTGCTTGTCATAGCAACTTCGATGGGACGAATTGTGGAAAAGCAGCGAACACAGATAGGAACGATGAACGCGCTCGGCATGAAGAGATGGAAGATAGTTCTACATTACATAAGCTACAGTTTAATAGTATCGGTGCTCGGAGTTATAGTTGGCCTGGCAGCTGGAGTGGGACTTGGCGCGCCTGCCATGATGAGCATGTTTGAGCAATACTATATAGTGCCGGGACTCCACTCAGTATTTCATCCAATGTACATTGTCATATCGTTTGTGATTGTTGCGGTGTGCAGTTTTTCATGTTTTCTTAGCTGCCGCAAAGTGCTTGGAATTAAGCCCGCTGAGGCTTTGCGTCCGGCTGCACCTCGTCAGGGCAAAAATTGTATATTTGAAAAACTTCCTTTCTGGGATAAGTTATCTTTTAATACACAGTACAATCTCAGGGACATATCAAGGGCAAAGCTGCGTACCTTCATGGGAGTTGTAGGAACCGCTGTCGGTATGCTTTTGATGCTCTACGGTGTCGGCTGTAACCAGCTTGTCGACATTATGACCGATATCAATTTTAACAAAATATATCCTACAAAATATCAGGTAAAATTGTCTGCTGACGCGAAACTTTCGGATGCCGATGCGCTGGCAGAGGAGCTTGGCGGTGAGCTCGTGATGACGGACGCTGTCGAGATAGCCAAGGTAAAAAATGCCTCCTCATCGGAAAAAAAGAAGGAGACCGTGACGGTAATCGAGGGCAAGGGGCTCTACAATGTGCTTGATGTGGACAATAACATCACAAAACTTGTGCCGGGAACTGTCGGACTCAGCCGCAAACTTGCCGAGGACATGGATATCAAGGTTGGAGATACGATATATTGGCATCTTTACAGCAAAAATGAGTGGCATGAGGCTGTGGTCGGAAGTATATACAGAAGCTGCGAGACACAGGGAATAGCCTATCTTCGCGAGGATTACGAGGCTACGGGAGCCGAGTACACACCGATGCTTCTTATGAGTGACGACGACAGTGCACCTGATGCAGCCTCGTTAAGCTATGTGACAAGTGTGAATAGCAAAGCGGACATGATTGCGGCGTTTGAAAAGAGCATGGAGATTGTAAATGTTCTCGTC
>JBNMKO010000064.1:0-19175 GCA_050874385.1 Eubacteriales bacterium | reverse complement strand
GTGATATGTCTTACGGCTTATGATTAGATGGAGGATATTATGAGCAAACCTTTTATTTATATGGATAATGCGGCTACAACCAAGGTTGCGCCACAGGTTCTTGATGCCATGATGCCATATTTTTCAGAGATATATGCTAATGGTTCAAGTGTGTATCAGTTTGGTCAGACTGCAAAGGAGGCCATAGAGAACGCGAGAGCTCAGGCAGCGGCACTTATCGGTGCAAAGCCGGAGGAGATTTATTTTACAGGCGGCGGAAGTGAGTCCGACAACTGGGCAATAAAGAATGCGGCAGAGGTGTATGGAAACAAGGGCAAGCATATCATCACAAGCAATATTGAGCATCACGCTGTTCTTCACACATGCCAGTACCTTGAGAAGCACGGCTTTGAGGTGACATACCTTCCTGTTGACTCCGAGGGAAGAATTACACCTGAGCAGCTCGAGGCAGCCATAAGACCTGATACCATCCTTGTGTCAATCATGACAGCTAACAACGAGATTGGAACAATCGAGCCGATTAAGGAGTTGGGAAGAGTCGCACATGAGCACGGTGTACTTTTCCACACAGATGCGGTTCAGGCTTACGGACATATTCCGATTAATGTAGATGAGATGAATATAGATATGCTTAGCTCAAGCGGTCACAAGATTAACGGGCCAAAGGGTATCGGTATCATGTATGCGAGAAAGAGCGTAAAGCTTGCTCCGTTCATTCACGGTGGCGCACAGGAGCGCGGCAAGAGAGCCGGAACTCTCAACACTCCGGGCATTGTGGGTTTTGGTGCTGCGGCACAGCTTGCAGGCGAGAAGATGGAGGAGAGAAAGAAGATTCTTGACGGACTTCGCGAGCATCTCATTGAGCGCGTGCTGAGTGAAATTCCTTACAGCCGTTTAAACGGTGCGAGATATGACAGACTTCCTAACAACGCACATTTCTGCTTTAGATTTATCGAGGGCGAGTCAATGCTTATCATGCTCGATATGAACGGTATATGTGGTTCAAGCGGTTCAGCATGTACCTCGGGTTCACTTGACCCTTCACATGTCCTTCTCGCTATAGGACTTCCTCACGAGATTGCACATGGCTCACTCAGACTTACGCTCTCAGAGGATATCACAATGGAGCAGATTGACTACACAGTTGACAAGCTCAAGGAGATTGTGGCAAGACTTCGTGAGATGTCACCGCTTTATGAGGATTTCGTAAAGAACGGCGGGGAAAAGTAGGATATAGTTTTAATATTTTTTGAAGTTTAATGGAGGAATATATATGTACAGTGAAAAGGTAATGGATCATTTCCAGCATCCAAGAAATATGGGTGAGATAGAGAATGCGAGCGGTGTCGGCACAGTCGGCAACGCAAAGTGTGGAGATATAATGAGAATATATCTTGATATCGATGAGGATACCAAGATTATAAAGGACTGCAAGTTCAAGACATTCGGCTGTGGTGCGGCTGTTGCGACTAGCAGCATGGCAACAGAGCTTGTAATAGGTAAGACAATCTACGAGGCTATGGATGTGACAAACAAGGCGGTTATGGAGGCTCTTGACGGACTTCCACCTGTCAAAATTCACTGCTCACTGTTAGCTGAGGAGTCAATCCATGCGGCTCTCTGGGATTACTGTCAGAAGCATAACATCGAGATTCCGGGACTTAAACAGCCTAAGAAGGACGTGCATGACGGAGAAGAGGAGCAGGCGGAATAATCCAAGGTGAAAATCGCTTAATTTTGACAGTAAAGTTGTCTTGAAAAAGATTTGCATATAGTAATATATTGTGATAAAATGTAACTACTATCAGATTATGTTGTGAATAATCAGAAAATAACAGCATAATCTGGGGTAGTTACTATTTTTTTGTGAGGAGGATTTGTAGATGGGTAGACCTGGAGGAGGCGGTGGCAGTTCCGGCGGGCACAGCGGCGGAGGCCATTCGGTATCGAGATCAAGCGGAGGACATAGAGTAGGCGGAGGTTCATCTTCGTCAAGACCGATGGGAGGAGCATCAAGACCAACAGGAGGCTTTGGAGGAGGGGGCAGACCATCCAGCCCGCCACCAAGAGGAGGCAATTATGGGGCACCGCCACCACCAAGAGGGGGCAATTACGGAGCACCACCTCCACCGCGCGGAGGGCATTACGGAGCGCCGCCGCCACCACCAAGAGGAGGCGGCTATGGAGCGCCACCTCCACCACCAAGAGGACGACGAAGAGGCGGAGGCTGTTTTTCACAGCTTATCAGCATGGTAGTGTTATTGATTTTTATCCTTGTACTTATAGGAATGTTCACTTCAATAAGAGGCGGTTCGACAGACGTTCCCTCAAGTAGCTACAACCGCGAAAAATTGGACTCAGGCAACGGATATATCAACGACTGTATATATGATGAGCTTGGCTGGTTTGACAATGTGAGCAAGACAGAGAGCAGATTGAAGAACTTTTACAATGAAACAGGTGTACAGCCATATATCATGCTTTTAGATTACATACCGGGAGTTGACACTGACTCACAGAAGGAAGAATATGCACAGAAGATGTACGATGAGAATATTTCAAATGAGTCGACATTTCTCTATGTATATTTTGCCGAGGAGAATGAGGATGAGTACAGCGACCCGGGATATATGTGCTATGTGAACGGCATACAGGTGAGCTCGGTTATGGACTCGGAGGCGCTTGATATATTTTGGGCATACCTTGACAAGTACTGGTATAGTGATTTGTCGGCGGATGATATGTTTGTAAAGATATTCGACTCAACTGCCGACACGATAATGACTAAGACCACCACATCCAAGGATGTTGCAAAGTATGCGCTTATCGTTGTGGCGGCGGGCGTTGTAGTGTTCGGTGTCGTTAAGGTTGTCAAGTTAAAGCACAAGAGAGCCAAGGAGGAGGCTGAGGAGACGGAGCGTATTCTCAATACCCCTATGGAGAGCCTTGTCGATGAGGAGCTTAAAAAGACTGCTGCCAAGTATGATGAAAAGAAATAGTATTATGAAAAAATTTGTGGAAAGATTTTCATTTATAGCTTGAATTTTTTATATTAATCATGTAACATAAATATATAATCACGACTGGCGGAAAGCGGAATTATATTTTTATGTATGGTTTCGTGGCAGGATTACCTGCAGGGAGTGATTGGTTAAGATATGCCGACCGCCTGGGCGATGCTTATTATAGTGCGCTCAGGCGGTTTTTTTGTACACAAAATGGGAGGAACCACAATGGAAATGTTATCACTTAATCAGGAACTTAGTCAGAACGCTTATCCGGGAAGAGGAATTGTAATCGGAAGAACACCGGATGGAAAGAGCGCGGTCACAGCGTATTTTATCATGGGAAGAAGCAGCAACAGCAGAAACCGTGTTTTTGTTGAGGACGGAGAGGGTATCAGGACGCAGGCATTTGACCCGTCAAAGCTTGAAGACCCGAGCCTTATAATCTATGCGCCTGTCAGAGTGCTTGGCAACAAGACCATCGTGACCAATGGCGACCAGACGGACACAATCTATGATGGAATGGATAGGCAGCTCACATTTGAGCAGTCTCTTAGAAGCAGGGAGTTTGAGCCGGATGCACCTAACTACACACCAAGAATTTCCGGAGTTATGAATATTGAGGGCGGAAAGTACAATTATGCAATATCCATTTTAAAGAGCAACAACGGCAATCCTGCCGCATGCAACAGATATACATTCTTTTACGACAATCCTGTTGCGGGTGAGGGACATTTTATACATACATATATGCATGACGGCAATCCGCTTCCAAGCTTCGAGGGCGAGCCTAAGTGGGTTAAGATTGAGGGTGATATCGACACATTCGGCGATATGGTATGGAACAGTCTCAACGAGGACAACAAGGTGTCTCTTTTTGTGAGATACATTGATATCGAGACGGGAAAGTACGAGAGCAGAATTTATAATAAGAATGTATAAGGAGAGAACGAACATGAACGAAATTCAGTTAAAGTACGGATGCAATCCTAATCAGAAGCCATCAAGAATTTACATGGAGGATGGCAGTGAACTTCCTGTGACAGTGTTAAACGGCAGACCGGGATATATAAATTTCCTCGATGCCTTGAACGGCTGGCAGCTTGTGAGTGAGTTAAAAAAGGCAACAGGGCTTCCGGCGGCTACATCGTTTAAGCATGTGTCACCTGCCGGTGCTGCGGTCGGACTTCCGCTTGATGAGACACTTGCTAAGATTTACTGGGTTGACGACCTCGGTGAGTTGAGCCCGCTCGCATGTGCCTATGCGAGAGCGAGAGGTGCGGACAGAATGTCATCTTTTGGAGATTTCATTGCCCTTTCCGACGTGTGCGACAAGGATACTGCACGACTTATAAAGAGAGAGGTGTCCGACGGCGTTATCGCTCCGGGATATACGGAGGAAGCGCTTGAGATGCTTCGCGCTAAGAAAAAAGGTGCTTACAATGTAATTCAGATTGACCCTTCGTATGTTCCGGCTCCTATCGAGAAGAAGCAGGTATTTGGAATTACATTTGAGCAGGGAAGAAACGAGCTCAACTGCAACGACGAACTTCTCTCAAATATCGTGACAAAGAACAAGGATATTCCGGCAAATGCGATGACAGATATGAAGATTGCGCTCATCGTGCTCAAGTACACACAGTCCAACTCTGTGTGCTATGTGAAGGGCGGACAGGCTATCGGTATCGGCGCAGGTCAGCAGTCGAGAATACATTGCACGAGACTTGCCGGACAGAAGGCGGACAACTGGTTCCTTCGCCAGTCACCACAGGTTCTCGGACTTCAGTTTGTGGACAAGCTTGGCAGACCTGACAGGGACAACGCAATCGACCTCTATATCGGTGATGAGTACATGGATTTGCTCGCCGATGGTGCGTGGGAGAAGGTGTTTAAGGTTAAGCCGCCTGTATTTACGGCTGAGGAGAAGAGAGCATGGCTTGACAAGAACACGGATGTAATCTGTGGTTCTGATGCGTTCTTCCCGTTCTCAGACAATATCGAGCGCGCACACAAGAGCGGTGTGAAGTACATCGCACAGCCGGGCGGCTCTGTGAGGGATGACGCTGTAATCGAGTGCGCCGACAAGTACGATATGGTTATGTCATTTACAGGTATTCGTCTTTTCCACCACTAAGATGAAGGATGTGCAAATTTAACACTATCAAGGAGTTCATTATGATATGCTGCAATAGTAGCAAATAGTGGTATGCACAAGCAGAAAAGCAGTGGTATAGACATTACATATAAATTAAGATAGTTTAATCAGGTTGAATTGGGGCATTGAGTATGTTAAAATAATAACATATTCAGTGCTCTTTTTTAGAATGAGCTTGGGTAGATACCTCTTTATAAGAGCGCAGAGTACGCGGAGGCAGTGTTTGACAACGAGTGTGAATGGATTGGGGAATGATTTTAGGTAATTGTATGTTTTGCAATTAAATAAAAATTGAGAAGGAGAAGCTATGAACAAAACTATTTTATGGGATGATGGATGGAACTTTAGGAAAACAGCGCTGGGGGTTACATATAATGAGGCGCTTGCGGGCGGGTTCACGGGGGTGGATATACCGCATGACTGGATGATTTATGATACTCACAACTTGTATGAGACGAGCATTGGCTGGTACAAAAAGAAGTTCAGTGTGACAAAGGAGCAGCTTGCAAAGAAGCTTATTGTGAGATTTGGCGCGGTGTACATGGACACCACTGTGTTTGTAAACGGCGAGGAGGTCTGTGAGTGGAAGTACGGCTATTCAACTTTTGATGCGGATATCACGGGTTATGTAAATGAGGGTGAGAATGAGATTGTCGTCAAAGCTGTGTATCAGTCGCCTAACACCCGCTGGTATTCTGGTGCGGGAATAATAAGGGATGTGTATTTTAACACGCTTGAGCCGCTCCATATAGTGCCTGACGGAACTTATATAAGAGTGAGAAAGAACGATAACGGCACATGGAAAGTAAAATGTACTGTCGAGGTAGAAAACTCAGGAAACGACATTTCTTGTGAGAGTGTGCAGGCAGGTTTGTCTTTTAACTACGGCGGAAGCTGTGTGTTCACAGCCGGTCATGTACGCGGTGACGGTGATACCGTATTAAAAAATGGAACGAGGGAGAATATTGAGATTGAGCTTACCGTGGAAAATCCGCTCATCTGGGATATCGATGAACCTAACCTGTATGAGTGCAATGTAAGTCTTAGTCTTGACGGGGAGACGGTACATGAGGAAAGTCAAAAAATAGGTTTTTGTACCAAGGAGTACTCTCCTGAGCATGGATTTATATTAAACGGGCGCAAGGTGAGGATAAACGGTGTGTGTGAGCACCATGACAACGGGTGTCTTGGAGCGGCATTTAACGTGAATGCATTCCGGCGCAAGCTTGGTAAGCTGAGAAAAATGGGTGTCAACGCAATCCGCACATCCCACAACATGCCGGCAAAGGAGGTGCTCGAGCTGGCAGATGAGCTAGGTTTTCTGGTCGACTGTGAGGCTTTTGACATGTGGGAGCTTCCTAAGACCGAGTTTGACTACGCTAGGTTTTTTGTCGACTGGGCAAAGAGGGACGTTGCAAGCTGGATAAGGCGCGACAGAAATCATGTGTCAATCATAATGTGGAGCATAGGAAACGAGATATATGACACGCACCGCGACGAGCATGGGCAGGAGATTACAAGAAGGCTTGTCGGCTATGTGAGGGCACATGACCCTGAGTGCAACGCTCCCGTGACGATTGGTTCTAACTACATGCCTTGGGAGAACGCGCAGAAATGTGCCGATATCGTGAAGCTTGCGGGATACAACTATGCAGAAAAATACTATGAGGAGCACCACAAGGCTCACCCTGACTGGGTTATATACGGAAGTGAGACGGCTTCAACCTTGCAGAGCCGCGGAATATACAAGTTTCCGTATGAGCAGCAGATACTCTGTGATGACGATGAACAGTGCTCGTCTCTTGGAAACTGTACGACCAACTGGGGTGCAAAGAGCACGGAATACTGTATCACGATGGACAGGGATGCAGAGTATTCTATGGGACAGTTTTTGTGGACAGGATTTGACTATATAGGTGAGCCGACACCGTATCAGACGAAAAATTCCTACTTTGGGCAGCTCGACACGGCTGGATTTGAGAAGGATATGTATTACATATATCAGGCTGAGTGGACTGACTACAAAAAAGCTCCGATGGTGCATGTGTTCCCGTACTGGGATTTCTCCGATGGCGAGGAGATTGATGTCAGAATAGCGTCAAATGCGCCGCAGGTTGAGCTTTTTGTAAATGGGCGTTCATTTGGAAAATATGACATTGACCACAAGCATGGAAAACAGCTTTTGGCGCACTACAAGGTTAAATATGAGCCTGGCTGTATTGAGGCGGTGGCTTATGACGAAAATGGAAATGTGATTGCAAGGGACGCAAGGCACAGTTTTTCTGACGCGGCAGAGCTTGTTGTGACACCTGAAAATATTGAAATTGCAGCCGATGGACGCGGCTTGGCATATATTGATATCAGTGCGGTTGACAAGGACGGAAATTCCGTGGACAATGCCAACAACAGGGTACATGGAAAAATTTCCGGGGCAGGCAGACTTGTCGGCATGGACAACGGCGACAGCACGGATTTTGACCAGTATAAGACGGACAGCAGAAGAATGTTTTCCGGCAGACTTCTCGTGGTTGTCGCTTCAAAGAAGGAGCCGGGCGAGATTAAGGTTGAGATAAGTTCACTTGGAATGGAGACAAAAGTTATCACTATAAATGCAGTGGCTTGTGAGCACGACACGACAGGAGTTGCGTGTGAGGAGAATTGTGCAGGGGCAGAGGGCAGTGTGGAGAATGAAATCCCTGTGAGAAATGTCCGCCTTATTGTCAAAGGAAGCCGTGAGCTGACACCTGACAACAGGCAGGTGGAGATAGAGGCTGAGATACTTCCGCACAATGCCACATACAGGGATATCGAGTGGAAAGTTACTAACGATGCGGGCGTTGCCTCAAATGGAGCGGAGCTCTCTGACGTGGTGCTGACCGACAAAAAATTATTGGAGGGCGGTGATGGTACAGCTTCTGATGATTACAGAATACGCAAGATTTTGACTGCGCTCGGCGATGGAAAGCACAATGTCCGCTGCTGTGTGAAGAATGGGCGCGATAAGATAAGCCTGATATCGCAGGTCAGATTCACGGCTGAGGGATTAGGGCTTGCGGAGTTCAATCCTTATGAATTTATATATGGAACACTGTACACGTCGGCACAGGAGAAGCCTTCCGTCGGGCAGGACAGGGGAATTGTGCCAAAGGGAGGCACATATATTGCCTTTGAGAAGGTGAACTTTGGAAAAAACGGCTCGGATGAGATAACAATTCCGGTCTATGAGCTTAACAATAGACCGTTTCCTATTGAGATATGGAAGGGAATACCGGGCGAGGACGGCGCAGAGCTTATGGACAGGGTAATATACGACAAGCCATCGATATGGGCGACTTATCAGGAAAAGACTTACAAGCTTCCAAAGAGGTTCAAGGGAGTGTGCACGGTAAGTTTTATCGCCGACCACGATATAAATATCAAAGGCTTCAGCTTTAAAAAGTACGAGAGGGCATACGATGAGAACCTCGCGCTTGACAATGATGCGATATATGGCGACACATATACGCTTGGCTTGGATGCGATAACAGGCATTGGAAACAATGTATTGCTGACATACAAGGAAATGAATTTTGCCAACGGAGTACATAAAATAACCATCTGCGGGCGCTCTCCGCTTGAGAAGAACACAATCCATATACGCTTTGCAAATGCCGACGAAAGCATTAACCAGATTGCGGAATTTGTTATGACGGATGGCGATAGGTCTGATAATATTCTCACCTGTGGCAGCAGTACAGGCAGTGATTGCGGTATTAAGGGGAATGGAAATGATGATGGATATGTGTGCAGAAGTTTTGCGCTAGACAATGTGGAAGGAATGTACGATGTCAATCTTGTGTTCCTGCCGGGGTGTAATTTTGACCTGAAGTGGTTTAAGTTTGAATAATTATTTGTAGGTTAAGGCAGCCGGATAACGGCTGTCTTAATTTATAAAAAGTTGTATTTAAAGATTTATATTTTAGATACGGTTATTTATTGCTTATTGTTTTATATTGCGGTTAAAGGGATGGGCTTAGTGTGAAAAATACATCTAAGACAATAAAAAACATTGTCTAAGATGTATTAAGATTTCACACAGGAAAATACGCAAAAGAGCGTTTTTCATTACTATTTGAGTCACTGCAAAAGCAGTGACATGGAGGATTAATATAAGGGAGATATTAGAGGTAAATCACAAATGGAGAAGGAACTTAATGGTATAGAATATATTTTGATGCTTATAATGGAGAGAATTAAGGAGACAGGCGTGTCTCAGACCAAGGTTACATATGGAATATGCGACTCAGGGCTTATACGCAAGCTGTCAAACGGAGGGGGAAGGAAAGTTGACAAGACGGTTATCGATGTCTTTATGCAGCGCCTTGGCATGAATACGAAGTCAGTTGAAACATTTCTCGATGCCGATGAGTACAGATATCTGGAAAAAAGAGAGCAGATTAGAGCGGCAATCGATAAAAATGATGTAGAAAGTGCAGAAAACTATATAAAAGAATACGAACAAATGAAACTTACAAAAATAGATAGACAGTTTGTGATGTATTTTACCACGCATGTTTTGGCGTTAAAAAAAGCAGACTTGCAAGACCAGATAGAATTGACGACTGACGCAATAGCACAGACAATACCACATTTTATTCCTGAAAGAGCAGATAAATATCTGTACAGTGATGTGGAGATGCAGTTAGCATGTCATCTTGCAATCCTTAATCTCAGGATTGGAAATGAAATACCGGCAGTAATTATGATGGAAAAGCTATACAGCCTTATGGAGACGAAGGTGTACTGTGAAAATTCAATGCATAAGTTTGCACAAATCATATATGAGCTTGCCAAATATAAAAATAAGATAGGCGATTATGAGGGAGCTGTAAAACTGTGCCAAAATGCGGTGGAAAATATGCCAAAAGAAAACAGGTTTCGTTTTTTGCCACAAATATTCAGGGAGAAAGCAAAGGCGGAGGTAAGTCGAATTATTGGTCACGGGACGTATAATGAGGATGTTAAAAAGCTGTACGAAAACAGTCTTGATTACAGATATTATAAGATGCTTAACTCAATATATGAGATGTTTAATTGCGAATTTAATCCGGATGAATACTATTTTTTGGTCAGGGAGTACAATGCAGTACCTATCGGCAAAATCATTAAGCAGAGAAGACAGTTTATGAATATGACCCAGGAGGAAATCATCGTAGCTGATGGATATACAGATAGTGAGGAAGGTCTGATATGCAGCTTGGACACCATATCAAGAATAGAAAACGGAAAGGTATCAGCTTCATGGAAGGTTACAAGACAGCTTTTGGAAAAGGTTAATCTGCCACCGGCGAGATTTTTTGGTTTTTATTTGTCAAGCAATATCGCTTCGGTCAATGAGGTATGGGAAATAGAACAAAACATTGCCATGGAAAAATATTTGGAAGCACAGGAAATGTTAAAAAGTCTGGAAGAAAAAAATAAGTATAGGAATTTGCCATATAATAAAATGTATATGGCTGGAACAATATTTGAGATTGAGAACGGATTAAACAATGCAGATAATAAAGAAGATGCATTTGAAATGTTAAAAAAATCCTTTGCAAGATGTCTGCCCAATTATATGACAAATCACGAAAATATTTTCCTGCTTATTATGGAACAGACGATATTTTATATGATAATGGGAAAAATGAGTAGAGATGGCAACATATCAGTTGGAGAGAAAATAAAAGAGTATGGAAAAATAATTGAAAGTTATGGGTATTTAGGTGAAGATAATGATTTGTATATTAGATATCTGTTAAAAATATTACTAATATATGAGGGTAATATTGCAAATGAGGGGGAATTGGAACAGGCAAATAAAATGATAGAGAAGACATTTCCTCTTGTATTAAAACATGATTTTTTTGGGGTGATATCCGGATATATATTTGATTATGCTTGGAATCATGTAAAACAGGGGAATAGGGATGAAAAATATGGAGATATGGTAAATTGTGCGTATGCAATAAGCAAATTAATGAACAATTTACCTGATATGAAATTATATAGAAATTATTTTTTCAGAGAGTTTAATAAAAATGAATGGGATGAACTATCCTGAATGTTTTTAATTATTGTACACCGCAGAGATGTGTCCGATTTTATAAATTTTTTTCGGACACATCTGCGGTGTACATTTTTTATGTGATGAGTAAAATTATAGATATAGCGTTGCTGAGTAATAAGACTATACGTTGATATATTCAGCTAAAAATGTATAAATGAATATTAGGGCAGATTTAAAAATTTTTCTTGATACTTTGCTGAATGGAGTTCACTATGATATTTTTGTATATGTTGAGGAAACAAATAGGCATGCATAAGTATGCGTCTTTTCTTTTGCTTTGTGGAGTAGTCGTATGTATATATTGCATAAGTGTAATGTTTGGAGTTTCAAATGGTTTATATGAGCTTGAAAATTCCCATAACATAAATGCCACAATTACGGTTGATGTTGGATTGGAAACAAAAAATAATATTGATAAAATAAATGAATATGTCTCTAAGATGTCCAAAAAGGGTGTCTTAAATGTAATATATTTTACGAAAGTATCAGAAAAACAGATTTTAATAGGATGGTATGGAACGGAAGCTGGCAAATGGTTTCCGATTACTACAGGAAGCTTTTTTGACGCGAAGATGCAGGAAAATGCGCAAAATGTGGCTTTTGTCTCTGACAGTTGGATGGTAAAATATAATAAAAATGAAATAGAAATTGATGGTGAGAATTTCAAGATAATAGGCTCAGGGTGGATTGTTCCATGGAATTTTGAGGCGGCGTTATCAAAGGAATCTACAATTAATCTTTTTGAGGAGGATTATTCAGAGATAAAGTACGCAAATGATGATATGGAATATGTGATAATTCCATATAAATGTTATAGGGAAAAGTATGTACCTGAACAGATATTTATCCATCTGAAAGGTGCAACAAGCTCACAGCTTGTTAAATATGTAAATGAATTGTCGAATGAGTTTTCGGATTCGCATTTTTGTATGCCGGATAATAATACGGATGAAATTTTTATGGAAAATCAGATAAGGTATGGAAAAATAGCAGTGGTATTGTGCCTGATGGCAGGAATTACTGTGATAAGAGTGATGTACGAGTGGATTAACTTTTACCAAAAAGATATTGATATTCTGAGACTTTGTGGAATGACGAGATTAAAAGGTCTGATGATAATTTATGGCCATTGGAGTATATATTATGTGATTGGAGTTGTGATTGCCCTATTTTTGCATTATAAGACATTTCCGCTTTTAAGCCTGATTTATTTGGATGCATTTCCAGATTTTTATACACTTATAATTGCGTTGGCAGTGGTTTATACGGTGTCAGTTTTATGTACCTTAAAACAGACATTAAAAATGACAGCATAGAAATTTTGGCATGATAAAAGTCCGAATTTTGGAAATGGAGAAAATATGAATTATTTAAGGATATGCAGATATTTGTATGCAAAGCGTTTTTGGAACGAGATAATTTTGTTGGTGCAGCTTGTCTTTATGCTTATTTTTGCATTCACTGTGTTAAATCCAATTGATGAGTTTTTACAGAAAAAACAAAAAATTGTAAATTCTTATGATATAGATTTTGATGAAGCGCTGCATTTTAATATGGGAAACTTTGTATATGAATATCAACAGCAGCATTACGGAGAAAATTCGCTGACTGATGATATATACGAAAAGATTATTGAGACAGAAGGCGTGGGGCTTGTTTTTCAAAGTAGTACGGCAACGATAAATTATAATACTAATAAAACAGATGATGTTAGTAATGCAGTTTATTCAAACGCGTTGTCATTTATGTATAATGATGAAATGGCACATAATGTAAATTTTAAACTCAAAAGCGGAAAGATAAGCTATGATGTTGATGGTGGTATGCCTATTCTTGTCAGCGAAACACTTGAGAGAGAATTACCTGTTGGAACACAGACAGAGGTTTTTGCTATGGATGCAAAGGCAGTAAAATGTGTTGTGACAGGCGTATTAAAAAAGAATGAGGCATTACCGCTGATAAACAGTTATGGGTCTTCTGAAGACTTGAGTACGCTTGGAGTTATCCCTGAGAATAGCGGATGTAACAGATACATAGTAATGTATGATTTAAAAAAGTATATGGATTTTGAGGTAGACCTTGGTGCAAAGTTTATCATACTTCCTGAAAGTGGATACGACAGGCAGAAATTAAAAGACGGTCTTGAAAAAAATGTAGGCGATTATGGATATGTAAAAGAGACAGATTTGATATTGAAAAATTCATTTATGAATATGTTGAGGGAAAATGCCAAATATATAATTGCATTTGTCATGATTGCTGCGATTACAGTATTTGGGTATGGTGGATATATGTATCTTATGATTGTTCAGCACCAAAAGGAATTTGGCGTTTTTTATATCCTTGGAATGTCAAGAAAGAAAATGATATCAGTCATATTTTTCTCAGGAATGCTTTTGCTTGTGATGGCATTTTTGATTACATTCTTTTCAATAAATGTGGTTATGGAAAAGGTATTTGGTATATATAATTATCAGACAGGAATATTCAGTTATATTTTCTGTGCGGTAATTATGGGGTTAATTTTGTTGACAAGTGTGTTTGTTGGTTTTGGACAGTCAAAAAAGCTTGCAGAGATAGCTGTTTACAATGGGAACGAGGGAGAATAGATTGATATGATAAAGATGGAAAAAATTGATAAGATATATAATCAGGGAAAGAGTTCACAGGTACATGCGCTAAAGGACGTAGATTTCAATGTAAATGCAGGGGATATGGTGGCAATTTCGGGGCCGTCAGGTTCGGGAAAATCAACCCTTCTTCATATTCTTGCCGGAATAGACAGGCAGACGGATGGAAGTTATCTTTTTGACGGAAAAGATATATCAAAAATGTCTGACAGACAAAAAAGCAGGCTTAGAAATAGGGAGATAGGCATCGTCATGCAGGATTTTGGTCTGCTTGATGGGGAGACGGTAATCAGAAATGTGTGTCTGCCACAGATAATTGGAAATACTTATAATCGTGAGGTTAAGGCCGGCGCAAAGGAAATGTTAAGTCTGGTAGGCATGGATGAATATCTTGACAAAAAAGTCAACCAGCTTTCAGGAGGACAAAAGCAGCGTGTGGCAATCGCAAGGGCACTTAATATGAATGCAAAGGTGATAATTGCCGATGAGCCGACAGGGGCTTTGGACTCGGAAAATACGGAAAGTCTTATGAGACTTTTGCAGAAATTAAATGAGACAGGGATTACAATGATAATTGTGACACATAATCCGGTGGTGGCAAAAATGTGTAAGAAAAGATATGTATTGACAGATGGCAGGCTTGTGGAGGAGGAAGCAGATTAATAACTCAAAAGCATTGGGTGTATTAAAGTTTTTTGTAAAAAGCCATTAAGAAGAGATAGGTCTTCTATGATAAGATAAATTCATAGAAGACCTATTTTTATGGTAAGCGGGAAAAACAAAAAAAGTACTCTTGATAACTTGAGTACTGTAGCTTTTCGATTTGATATTAAATTGTTCAACGCGTAAAATACAAATACATTAAAAATCGGCGTGACAGGATTCGAACCTGCGACTTCTACGTCCCGAACGTAGCGCTCTACCAAACTGAGCCACACGCCGCTGATATGTATATTATCACAATGTGGAAAAAATTTCAACTAATTTTTTTAAAATTTTTTCAATTGTACAATTTTTAAAAATATTTAAAAACATATTGACATCTGAACATATATGAATATAATAAAATATGAACAGATGAACAAACACTAATATGTTTCGGATGGTTGGTGCTTGAGAAAGGAGAAGCTAGATGGCAGATAATACCGGAGACCAGAATGAATTTCTGGCAGCACATGAGGATGTGGTGAAGAGGGTGTTAGAACAGCAGCCGGATGATGAGTATTTGTATGACCTTGCAGAACTCTTTAAGGTATTCGGGGACTCTACAAGAATAAGAATACTGTATGCCTTGTTTGAGAGCGAGTTGTGTGTGAATGATATTGCACAGCTTTTAAATCTTGGTCAGTCGGCGGTAAGCCACCAACTGAGAATTCTCAAGGATGCGAAGCTGGTCAGGTTCCGCAGGGAGGGCAAGATTATATTTTATGCCCTTGATGATGACCATGTGAGAAATATTCTGAGCATGGGAATGGAACATGTGGAGGAATAGAAGTTTTAATTAGTTTAAAAATCATTAAAAATTAAATTTAAGGAGGATTTTATCATGAAGAAAACTTACAATGTAGAGGTTGACTGCCCTAACTGTGCAGCTAAGATGGAGGAGGCTGTTAAGAATACTAAGGGAGTTAAGGATGCGTCACTTAGTTTTATGACTCTCAAGCTCAAGGTTGAATTTGAGGACGGAGCAGATGTAGATGCGGTTATGAAGGAAGCTTACGCCAACTGCAAAAAGGTTGAAGATGATTGCGTGATTGAGCTTTAATGTGTTTGCTGTCGGTGGTTCCATCGGCAGCAAATTTTACATTTACGCAGGCAATTAGCCAAAGTCCGTGTTTGCATGAGACTTTGGCGGCTGCCGTGATAACCATGAGAAACTGACAGAGTGAGTTTATTATGGTTGGGGGAGATTGGAGGTAACTATGAACAAAAAGCAGAAGACGATTTTATATAGAATTATTATTTCCGCTGTTTTGGTTGTGGCTGTGTCAATTCTTGATGCAGTGTTTGATTTAAACGTGTGGATTGCAGCGGTATTGTATTTAATTCCATATTTTGTAATTGGATATGACATATTAAAGAAAGCGTGGAAGGGAATTTTAAAGAGACAGGTTTTTGATGAAAATTTCCTTATGGCTGTTGCGACAGTGGGTGCGATTGCAATCGGAGAGTTCCGCGAGGGCGTTGCGGTTATGCTTTTCTACCAGATAGGAGAGCTTTTCCAGAGCGTTGCAGTCGGAAAGAGCAGAAAGAACATTGCGGCTCTTATGGATATCAGACCTGACTACGCTAACATTGTTGTCGATGGACAGATTGAGAAGGTTGACCCGGATGAGGTTGAGATTGGAACGACTATAGTTGTAAATCCGGGCGAGAAAGTTCCTATCGACGGCGTGATAATAGACGGAAACACATCACTCAACACGAGTGCCCTCACAGGAGAGAGTGTCCCAAGAGATGCAGTGTGCGGCGATGAGGTTATAAGCGGCTGTATCAATCTCACAGGAACAATCCACATCCGCACGACGAAGGAGTTCGGTGACTCGACGGTGTCTAAGATACTTGACCTTGTGGAAAATTCAAGCCTTAAAAAGTCGAGGTCTGAGAACTTTATAACAAAATTTGCAAAGTACTACACACCGGCAGTATGCTACAGTGCGCTTGCACTTGCGATTATACCACCGATTTTTAACCTGATAATAGGCAATCCGGCGGCATGGCTTACATGGATTATAAGAGCTCTTTCATTCCTCGTTGTGAGCTGTCCTTGTGCGCTTGTGATATCAATTCCGCTCAGTTTCTTTGGAGGAATTGGATGTGCATCAACCAACGGTATTCTTGTCAAAGGTTCTAACTACCTTGAGGCGCTTGCCGACACGAAATACATTGTGTTTGACAAGACGGGCACACTCACAAAGGGTGTGTTTGAAGTTACCGGGAACTATCCTGAGAATGGTTTTACATCGGATGAACTTTTATACTATGCCGCCTACGCAGAGAGCGGTTCAAGCCATCCTATAAGCATCAGCCTCAAAAAAGCTTATGCAAAAAAGCTTGAGCTTGAGCGTGTAAATGGAATAGAGGAAGTCGCAGGTCATGGCGTGAAGGCTGTAGTTGACGGCAGGAATGTGGCAGCGGGAAATGTAAAACTTATGAAGAAGGTTGGCGCGTCAGTCACATCCGAGCACGATGAGGGAACGGCAGTGTATGTTGCCATAGACGGCGTATATGCAGGCTGTATCACAATCTCGGATGTTGTCAAGCCTACCTCAAAGACGGCAATCGCAGGTCTCAAATCTAGCGGCATAAAGACTGTAATGCTCACGGGTGACACGGCTAAGACGGCACAGCGCGTTGGCGCGGAACTCGGTCTTGATGAGATACACAGCGAGCTTCTTCCAGCCGACAAGGTTGCGCAGGTCGAGAGACTTCTCGGACAGAAGGGTGCGAAGGAAAATCTTGCCTTTGTAGGTGACGGTATCAATGATGCGCCTGTTCTCTCAAGAGCGGATATCGGCGTTGCGATGGGTGCGCTCGGCTCGGATGCGGCTATCGAGGCGGCGGATGTTGTCCTCATGGACGATGACCCGGCAAAGCTTGCTCTTGCAATGAGAATATCAAGAAAGACACTTAAAATCGTAAGACAGAATATTGCTTTTGCACTTGCTGTCAAGTTTGCCTGCCTTATTCTTGTTGCAATCGGAGTTGCCAACATGTGGGTTGCCATATTCGCCGATGTAGGTGTTATGGTGCTCGCGGTGCTCAATGCAACACGCGCGCTGAACATTAAATAATAGAGTGTTGGGAATAGAACCGTGATAATGTCAGAGCGATTAGCGGAGATATAAAAATTATTGTTCTAAAAGAAACAGTAAAAAAGAATAATATTAAAAAATAAAGAGAATACTTGATTTTAGCTGGTGCATATGATATAATGGCGACAGCTCAAGAATGATATGAAAAGATGTAAGCATCAAAACGAAACCCCACGAGGCTGCAACTCGTGGGGTTTCTTCTCGATTTAGACGGTCGAGTGCCCGGTTAGGCTAATTGTCGCTGCTTTTTCCATCTAGCCATTTGCAGATATAGTAACTAACCACACCTGCTATGACGGAAACAAAAAATGATATGAAGATTTCCAATGTAAGCACCCCCTTCCTGTTGCCAGAATGGGCGCGACAACGATAGTCATTATATCATAAAATAGTATGTGGCACAATATAAAATAAATTATTTCTTAATCTATTTTTAATCTTTCTCCCCTTATACTTTAATTTTCCAAGTTTATATTATAAGCATCAACAAGAGATAATAAATCGGAAACATGAGTTGATACGTTATGAAAATATCATTTTCGGATTAGATTATACTTGTAAAGAGACAATGCATAAGGCTATAATAAATAATAGAAACGGAGGAAAATAATTATGGAACTTAGCAGTGAGGAAAAATTTGACAGGGCGATGAAGCTCTCGCAGAGGACAGGCGTTAGTCTTGAGGATGCCAAGGCTGCACTAAACGCCAGCGATTTTGACATGTTAGATGCGGTTGTGTATTTAGAGCAGCTTGGAAAGACAAGCGCACCGTATTATTCGAGCTACACCACGGCGCAGGAGTCAAGTGAATACAAGACAGTTGATGATGATGAAGCCGATGAGAAGGCGAAGAGGGTTACATTTGGAGATTTGCTCGGCAAATTCTTTAAGTGGGTGGGAAAAGTTGTAAAGATTGGAAATGAGAACTTTTTTGACGTGACAAGAAACGGCGAGGACATAGTGAAAATGCCCATTACAATATGTGTGCTTTTGCTTTTGCTCGCATTCTGGGTATGCGTTCCGCTTTTGATATTGGGACTGTTCTTCTCATTCCGCTACGGATTTTCAGGGCCGATATTTAAGAAGGACGATATGTTTAATACAGCCATGAACAAGGCTTCTGATGTGACAGAGAACATCAAGAAGGAGTTCAAGGACTAATGGTGTGAAAATCAAAAAAGTATTTTTCATTACTATTTATGCCATGGGATGGCGGTATGATTAGTTGAGATAGAAGATAAAGAGGTATGTATGGCGGCGATATTGATTGTTGAGGATGAGGAAAAGATTGCAAGGTTTATTGAGCTGGAGTTAAAGCACGAGGGGTATGAGGTTGGAAAGGCTGTGGACGGGAGAACGGGTCTTTCTATGGCGGAGAGCGGAAAGTACGATTTGCTGCTTTTGGATGTCATGCTGCCGGAACTCAATGGAATGGAGCTTTTGAGGAGGCTTAGAAAATCGAGCAATATGCCTGTGATT
>JBNMKO010000063.1:0-19927 GCA_050874385.1 Eubacteriales bacterium | reverse complement strand
CTGTGCAATAAGCGACAAATGTTCATCCACACCGTCACACGGAAGTTCAAACGTCTGATTATCATAGCCATAGACTGTGCCAAGACGATATCCTCTCATTGCAGTATCGCCATATACAACCAGCTTGACCGCATTGGAGTAAGCTCCGGGTCTGTACATTCCTCTCTCATTGAAACTTATTTTATACATTCCATCGGCAAGACGCTTTATAAAACAATACCTTTTCCCATATCTTTCATCATTAAGCATCCCATTCCCGTCATCGGCAATAAGCTCATATCTTCTGTAACTCTCCTCATTTTTTTCGCGCACAAACACCGATATGTAGCCCAAATCCAAAAGTTCATTGTACACAACAATCTTTTCATTGTTTCTGAATGTATAGCACAATGCCTCCGACGATTTCTGCCAGGCCTCAAACACAAAGCCGTCAACATGCTTAATTCTCGGCGCAATGTCATAGCAGGCATTTTCAAGAACAGCTCTTATGGCATAACCTTCATATCCATAAAAAGTATATTTTTGCGTCCGCTGGCTTGGCATTGACAGTTTTATCACGCCGTCCTGCAAAAAACAGCCCGTATAGTCACTCGCCTTCAAGTCCACAAAACGCCCGTTAGCGTATACCTGCCATTTTATAGAGGCAAAGGGATTTTGCGCCCTCAAATCGAGCTTATTTCTCTTGTGTATATCATCTATTGTCACATACATAAGAAACTCTTTTCCCGGCTCAGGCAAGATATTAACTACAAAATAAACCTCCGTCCCTTTTTGGGGTCTGTTGCCAAACATATATTCGCTTGCCGGAATTTCCCTGTCAAGAAGCTTGTCGTGTGTTATTGCCTTGTCGTCCTCAACATGAAAAATATGCTCTATCTCTGCCCCTATAATCTCAACCGCGCGGTTATTTTCAAAGGTAAGATTTCCCACGGTAAACTTCTGGTTTGACGGCAGCAAAAAAGGCTCTGTCACATTCTGCGCTTTCACATACACCTTTGCCGCATGCCGCCCTCCCCGCTTAAAGCCCGCGAACTCCAACATGGCAAGTTTACATTCTTTCGCCGCCCGTTCCATAAAATTCTGTTGAAGTACATTGAATGCCGTCAGATTTTCAATCATCGTAATTCCCGGGTCGGACGGGCTAAAATCATTCCACTCGTCTGTATAAAGCGGAATTGATGTAATCGCATCGGCATAATACTCTTCAAAGCTTTTTTTGTTCTGCATATTTTATACCATCCTATACTTATGTGTGCCACTGCACACTGCCATGTACGGCGAAATGCTTATATTTTCAATATCTGTCTCGTGATAGCCGGCATCATCCACATAGCCGCAATTTAGCGAGAGCTCCTTTATCGCCGCCCTGTTCTCCATAAATTTAAGTCTCACAATAATCTGGTTTTTGTCGGGAAATTCCCCTATATCCCAGCCATGCCGCCCGTCACCGGATACAGGCTCCAAAAATTCTTTGAGCGCCTTGTCAACCTCATTTATGAGCGAATAAGCATTTTCCCTCTCATAGACATGCAGCCACAGCGTCACGGAAACCTTGACATACATAGGCTTTACAACCTTAATTTTTGGCAAAAATGCTTTTGAACTTTCGGAAGCGGTAATCTCACAGTGCTCCCTAATATGCCTTATAAGCTGTGTTTTCATCCTGAAAAATGAAGCCTCGCCAACAAAATAATCCCTCATCAAAAGTACAATATTTATAGTTCCGTCATCATCGCAGAAACATTTTGCCTTGTCAATGTTATCCGAAAATGACTCCGCAACTCTCTCGTAGTCCCCCGCCGTTATAAGCCTGTTTCCCGTTCCAAGCCTAAAAGCCTGCGCCGCAAACATTCTGCCCACATTCTCAAAATCTGTTCCGCCGTAAGCCGGATATGGATTTGTTATATGGCTTATCCGATTGGCAATTCCAAGCCCCATGCTGATACTTCCGGCAGGAACATTTCCTTTTCTGCCCTCACACACCCTAGGCTCAACTATAAATGCTGTGTCCCCGGTGACTTTTGGTATCATATTATGTACTCCATCTGAAAAACAGATACTCCCGCTCACCCTGTCAAGCTTGTAGCATCTTATATTATCACTGTCAGAAAAGCTTTCCACCTCCGTCCACAGTCTGTAAAAGCTTTTTATATTGCCGTTTATATCATAATCCGCCCTGCATTTGTCGGGGTTATATTTTATATACTCCTCCGCCTGTGCACTCGTAACGGAATCAATCTCATTTACCCATACATTGGCATCATACAGATTGTCAATTCCAAGCTTGAATTTCATATTCGCATAAGGTCTTTCGATAGAAAATTCAATAGGCTCAAGTCTGTGTACATTTTCCGCCTCAACCACATTGAACAAAATCTCCTCGACAACCGGAATATCCTTTTTTCCATCCTCGGAAAACACCACCCTCACAAAATACTGGCTTGCGCCCATAATTGACATTTTTGCAAAATCCAAAGGCGGAATGAACGAGACAATCCCCGACACGCTAAAACCATTCGTGTTATCTATGACCCCCAGTGTCTTAAATCCACTGTGAGCTGAATACTCAAAGCTCAACATTCTTCCCTCATCACCACTTTGATTTTCCAGCTTAAAGAAAAGGTTGACTGGCCCATGTTCTATCTTTTCATCAAACCCGATATATATCGCATTTTCATCGTTAAGCCTACCATTTAAGACGATACCCTCGCCAAGATTTGAGCCTTTCTTTTTCCCATAATCGGATACAAGTTCATATCTATCTATTTTGGGCGGTTTAAAGCTGCTGTCATACCCAAGCTCAAGCTCCGATACAAGCGGTATAAGATGTCTTGAGGGCATATTATAACAGTTGTCCGCCCTGACAATCCTTATTCTCATCGCGTAACCGTTATAGCCCGTCATATCAGCCCTAATCCAGTCATCAGGGCATATTGTATGCAAAACAATTTTTCCGGTGTATCTTCCGTCAAACAGCTCTTCTGCGTTTTCGTCAGCCATTTTAAGGGTTCGCCACCCTGCCGAGGAATAGTACTCATACACAACCCTGTCCACTCTGACATCGGTATATATTATGTCTGCCTCGGCACGCGGCTTTCTCTTTATTATCCTCAAATCCGGCTCGGGCTTTGGAGGTTCGCCAAGAACCCTCTCCTCAAATGCAAGCTCAAAAGATATTGTAAGTTCTGCCCCCGAATGTATAAAACACTGCTCGCACCCTATGATAAATTCCTGATATATTCCGATACTGTCACCGAAAATCTGCATATTTTTTCCAATACATTCAATATTGTTCCCAAGCACAAAATCCGGCTCTATCCTGTCAAGTCTGCCGACAACCTCCACCTTATCAATCATGCAGTCACAGCCGTTATTTTTATTGCGTCTTAGTATAACTGCCTGTTCCGTTTTGTCATCGTCCGTTGAAAAGTTTCGCGCCGTCTCGTCAAAAAACACAACTGCATAGTCATCCCTCGCAGCAACCACATTTAACGGCTTTATACCTGTGTCAGTCGGATACATAAGACAGAAATTTCCGGCACTTATCTCATCCCCAAGTTCCATATTTGAATGAAATCTTATTGTTATCGGGACATTCAAATCGTGAAATGCGTTCCGGTGAAAAAATACCGCTTCCGCCTCCTGTACTTTTCCGGCAGCCTTGCTCTTGAAATCTATACCCGTAAATTGTTCCACAGCGATACATTCCGTCGTATTGTCAAGGATGTGCGGAACATAATTTTTCCCATATTTTAAAATTTTCTGCCCTGTGCTGCCATTCTCTGCAATAATTCTGCTTATGCCCGTCTGAGAGACATACACCGGCGCACAGCTCTCAAATATTCCTCTTCCGTCATCGTCCATATCCGCTATAAATCCCGATGACTTTGGCAGCATTATCCCTTTGTTTCCCTTTGACACCTCAAGCTGCAAAAGTACTTTTGCCGAATATGCCCGCCTCGGCGCTATCTGCAACATTCTGATATACTGCTCATGAAAAGTTTCATTCATCCCGTCGTACATCTTCACACTGTCATTCATCTGTTTTGCATAAATCATTGCTATGACAGCGCCCGCATCAGGATTGTCAAAATCCACTCTCCACTCCGGCGTGTACGAAAGTGCAAGTCTTTGTATCTTTTTTAAAATTTCCTTGTCGTCCATATACACCGCCCTCTTATGTCTCCTGATTTATGTCAAACGGAAATACAACTGTGTCCGCCTTATCGTTCTCTCTCAATGTGTAATCAATATATACCAACAAGCCGCCCTCACTGTCAGAAGATGAAAAACTTACATCCACATTCTTTACACGCGGCTCATTCCTCATTATGTCCCCAGCAAGCTCCTTTGACATGAAATTTAACATTGTCGCCGAGGTCTCCATAAATGTATATCCCAAAATACCGCTCCCATAAACCGGACGGACAAATCTCTCACTTTTTGCCGTGTTAAGTATCATATAAATCGACTGCCGCACCGCATCCGTATCAAATGCCATCTCAAATCTGCCCGTCGCGGGATTGATTTTTGGAGGAAATTTTATTCCCCTACATGAACCTGATAAGTCCTGCTGCATAGTGTTTTCTCCTTATCTGCACTGACAAAATCTGCGCATTATGTATTATCCAAGCTTTATTATGGAGCTCTCCACTATAAAGCTGCTTCCCGCCGAAACTTTATGCGCCGAACCTGAATTTACCATCATATTCTGCGCCTCAACCTTACATATTCCCTGAGATGTAACTTTCATGCTGTCATCCGCATTAACCTTTAACTTTGAACATTTCATGGAAAAATTTCCGCTCTCTCCATTTATGTCAAGCTCGACATCCCCGACTTTAATTTTCAACTTTTTCTCCGCCAAAAGTTGTATTGTGCCCGTCTCCGAATTTATGCGTATGCTGTTTTTCTTTTCCTTATCTGCGAGCTCAATGCTGTTTTTCTCGTTGTCGATGGTCACTTTTAATTTCTGATTGGATGAATTTATTATTATCTTGTCGTTCTCCCCGTCATCCGCGTCCTCATCGACAAGCATTATCGTGTTTCCGTTTCTCGATGTGATAACCTTATTCTTGTTGTGCTCATCAGTATTTTTTGAGACAAAGCTGCTCGCCGAAACTGGTATACAGCCTATCACAAAAGGCTTTTCAATGCTCCCGTCCTCAAATGTGAGAAGAACCTGGTCGCCAATCTCCGGCACAAAGAGCGAGCCCCACTTTTTTCCTGCATAGGGCATCGCAAGTCTAGCCCACTTTAGCACATTTGCCTCCTTGTCCCTCAACGGAATTTGTACGCAGACACGCCCCGGCATGTTTTCATTGTAATTTTCCGTCACCGTTCCCACTACCGTTCCAAATATGCGATTATCGCCGATATCACTTCTCGCCGCCTTTTTTCCCGCTATATCGTCTATCACATCATATAAACCCATTTTTTAACTCCTTCTCCACGGAATCCGTCTTTGCAATTACTCTTGTTCTAAAGCCGCTGTACTGGTCAATTTTGTGGGTGACACCAACAATATAATATGTGTTGGCGACAGGCTTTCCAAAACCTTTTATCACTATATAATTTCCCGGTTTCAATTCAGGAAGCCCTATGGTTTCACAGTCGAGACTGCCAAGCTTATATGCCGCATTGTCCATAATATATCCGGCTCTGTACTCTGCCTCCTCGCGTGTCGACACCGACGCATCAATATTTATGCTTTTCTTGCCCTTGACAAAATTCTTCGCATAAGAACCAATTGAGAGCTTATTTGTGTTTTTCTTCTCGGCTTCCACTACACGCCCCTTATCCACATCAACCCCTCGGACAGTCACACTCTCGACAACCCCCGTGAAATCGTAGGCTGTCTCCATGGATATTATTCCCGACTTGGCATCCAATTCGATGGCTGTCGACGCGCCCGCCCTCGCCTTTCTGAAAACCAGCTCCCCACAATCTATATAAAACTCATAATTGTATTTTTTTGCAGCCCTCACAATAAAATCGTAGTCGCTCTCGCTCGTCATCTCAAGATTATATGTATCGTCACCGCTTTTTGCGCCCTTGTCCGGCGTGCTGCTTATCCTCATATCCTTTATTATCTCAAAACCTTGAAGCTTCGCGTATGACACTTTTTCCAAAATCTCCCCAACCGCATCACTGTAACATGTTGAGATAAGCTGTCTGCAATAGCTTCCTGCCATCATCGCGCCCTTTGCGTCCATGCACATAACCGACACATGAGCAAGTTCACCTCTGCCATAGCAAAAGGCTGTCCGCGCTATAAATCCAGTAAACACAGGCTTTGCAAGTGTCGCATAGCCTAACAGAATTTCAACCTGCGAGCCCATTATGATATATTTTTTCAATTCATCCATAAGATAACAGCCATTTTCATCGTCATAGCAATTATATATGGAAAACTCGGCTATCGACGCTTCAAAGCCGCATGTAAGCTCAACCGACAAATCACCGACGACAAACTTGTGCCTGCTGCCAGATATATCCTTGTGGTTGACGCGGACGATTGCAACCTCATTTGTAAAATTTTCATAGCTTTTTTTAAGGTCATCATAGCTGTACTGTGCCATGCTTTTTTACCTCTCATCTTTTATAGACCATCAATTCCCCTGCCATCCTCATCGTGTTTTCCACATCATCCGTGAGCACATCCGCCCTCTTTTCAAAAAGCTTGTCAAACGCCTTGTCCATATACTTTGCGTTATCCGACTCCTCAATGCCGTGAAACACTGTAATGCTCAGTGTGACAATACCTCTTATGGGATTTCCCATCGTGTCAAACATCTCATATTTTATTTCCTCCCCGGTAATCATACCGGATATGGTCATTTCTCCCCATATAAAAACCACGTTTCTTGTGACGGAATTGTTTATAAGCGAGAGCAAGCCGTCAATCTGCTTCTGTACGCTCTTGCTGCTTATCGCCTCCGCAACCGATGAAGCCTTTAGTTTTTGTGTGAGTGAACCGTTTGCAAGCGCGTTCCTCTTATCCCATATAAAAGCGGAAGTGGTCTGCGATGCGTCAAATATGAGCGGAAGTGTCATAACATTTTTTACTGATTTTGATACTATGTACACGTCCTTATCCACCTGACCGTTTTGCTTCTTGTCAGGAAATTGTGCCTGCACGTCAAAACTTAGCTCAACGGGATTGAACTGAACCTCAAACGCCTTGTAACCCTTATCCTTTACTTTGCTGTTTAGCTGTGCCTGTGATGCACCCTCATTTTTTGACTGCCTGTATGCGCCCTCAAGCGCAAGTGCAGCCGCCCCGGCTATGGAATTATCCGCACCGCCCGAGGAACCTTTTTGTGCCTTATTTATGTCGGGTATGCACAATATCGCCTTGGCAAGCTTCACATCATTGCCATCTTCATCTTCCCCGCCAAAAAGCTTGTTTATAAAATCCAATATAATCACCTTTTTTCAAAAAAATTTACAGATTTATAAAGCTGTTGTATGGCTGACCCCACGCCCCAAGGTGCGCATCATCGCCGCCACCTGCGTACCCGAAACACTCTATCGAGAGCGAGACTTCCGCCCTTATCGGGCTGCCATCGGGGGCAAACATTGTGTATCTAGTGTCCAGCTTTCTAAGCATCCCCTGATACGAAAATCCTCCCCACACAAAGACTACAAACCTTGTATTTTCATTGGAAATGGCTGATATAAACCCTTCCACCTGCGCCGCGACGGAATGTTTTTTTGTGCTGCCGGCAAGCTTATTTATCTCCCTCTTTGCGCTCGCCTTTGCATAACTAAGATAGTTTGAATAGTCCGCAAAAGCATCATCGCTCACATCGTCAAAAATCAAAGTCACACCAAGCATAACCTCTGCGCCCTCCGGAGCTTTTGTTATATTCTCCTTTGAAGCCGAAAGGCTTTTCTGGTTCACAGCCGCCTGCGTCGCCGCGTTTATTGTGAGGCTTTCGGGATTGAACTGAACCTCGAATTTTTTGACATTCTCACCAAAATCAGGGCTTGAAAGCTGCGCGAGGACAGTTGACGGGACATAATCCTTTGCAAGTGTGTTTAATTTATCAGTCACATTTGTCTTAAACTGCGAGTACACTCCATTGCTAAGACTTGATTTGTTCTCAACCTCCGTTATCTCCCTCTTTCTGTAATCGCATATCCCTATTATCGCCTTCTCCACACTCCCCGACGCTGTTCGCGCCGCGTTCTTTATGCTCTTTCCGGCGACCACCTGCGCCAGTGAACCAAAAACAGAATCCATTTTTATCCCCTCTCTCTTTTCATACTATTATCTGCCCCTTCTTCTCCGCTCATTTTCAAGCCTGCGCTCAAGCTGACCGTACACTCTCTCAGAGATATTGTTTATCTGATTTGCTATGACATTGTTGATTTTTCTTTCCATGACATTCTCATAGTCTTTCCCCTGCCGCCCACCCTGACCGCCGAAGACCGAATCTGAATAGCCATAATTTGTTACATCCGTGGCGTTACTTATATTGCTCGTATAGTTTCTCGCCATATTTTTGGTGCTTACATTTTTTACTGTCGTATTCTGCACCATCTGCTGTGCATCGTACATACCGCTTTCGCCGTTTTCCTCAACATTCCCACTTGGAAATGTCAATATAACCTTTGACTGCGATATTCCCGGTGATACTTCCGCTTTGCCGAGCTGTCGCGTTTTCTCATTTATATATTTTGTATAAATATCAGCTTGTTGATTTTGTGGGTATATATTTTGTATGCTTTTTAAATACATATCTTCTGAATATATGTTTTTTACATTTCTTGCGTTTTCTGAATGTATATCTTCTGAACTTATAATCTTTGAACTTATATTTTCAATATTCTCAGAATGTACGCGCTCTGAATTTATATTTTTTATATTTTCAGAATGTATTGAATCTGAACTCATATTTTGTTCGTTCTCAAAATGTATACTTTTCAAGCCTATATTTTGTTCGTTCCCGTAATCAATAGCTTCCGGATTTATATTCTTTATATTTTCAAAATGTATTGAATCTGAATTTATATTTTGTGGTGACAAAATGTAATTCATGTTAATTACATTACTCATATCCGAATACTCATTTACAAGCTGTGTGTGTATAATTTCTTTCATAGCATCAACAAAAGATTGCAACTTTAGATAACGCTTCGATACATCCCATGTCTTGCTATCTGTTATTTTTTTGACAATATATTCTTCTGATATATTTTCATTTACAATGTTTTTATTTTTAATATTCTGCAATATGCTTTCGTTTTTTCCTGATATGTTTTCGCTTTCTTGTAAGATGTTTTGGCTTTCTTCTAGTACGTTTTGGCTCTCAATATTTTGCAATATATTTTTTCTTTCAATATTTTGCAAATCAGCACCTTTTACTATATTGTTTTCTGTATTTATATTATCGTGGAATATATTTGTCTTTCCAACGCGGTTAAACTCAAAATTCAACAGATTTTCCAACTGCTGTAGTTCATTCTGATTGTCAATATGAAGAATTACCGCACCGTTATTTTCTTTATCGTCAACTGACATTGACTGACCACTGTTTCCCATATTTATATTATTTTCAGTATGCAAAATAACGTCCCCTGCTGCCTGCACAGTATCATTCTGTGAGATATCATTTTGCTCTGCATACTCGGCAGTCTGACCCATAATGTTTTCCCTATTTTTCATGTAAATTTTTTCCGAGACAAGAAACTGTTCTGCAAGGTCAATACACTGTTCTATATGTTTTCTGTCTGCATATTCATTTGAGTTATCCATAAAAACCGTATTTATTGTTTCGCTTTTCTCATGCAACTTATTTTCTGCCACATTGATAACTGTTTTTTTATCTGAATTATTTTCTATATTATTTTTTATGTCGTTTATTTTATATTCAATGTTATTTCTAATACTGTCTTTAATACTGTTGGCATTATCTTTGTGTGACTTGATTATATCATTTTCTGTAATATTTATATTTAATTCATCGGTTTGATAACTGTTCTCTTTATATTGAATATCATCTTCCATATTACCGGACATATTATATCGAACATTATTATCTGTATTGCCATCTATATGTCGAATATCATTCTTTTCATGTCCATCTGCTCCATCTATTTTACTATATACCCCATTCCCAATATTTAATTTTCCATAATAATTTTCTATTCTTCCATCAACATATTCTCTATAATTCTGCACATAAGCAAACTTTTCGTGCATAAGCTTATATATATTATCTATGATATCCACTGTATCAATATCGCTGTTTTCAATTTGAAAAATCTCCGTGTTTTGGCGGTTTTTAATATCGGTATTTTCAACAAAATAATGTGTATTTTTATTTTCAATATTTATACTTTCTTGTACACCATTTTGATACACCTGTTTAATAATTTCACATACCGTACTTGCAAATATTTCCTGCAAATCACTGTTGAAATATTTATCTGCGCCTGTAATCCCATACTCTGTATCTTTCCAAATTGCAATAAACGGATTTATGTACATGTCCGCCGTTATATTTGCGGCATACAATTCATCAACATAATTATGAACTGCGCTGTTTTCCTGTATCTTATTAATCTCATATTGTAAATTCTGCGTATAATCATCATTATGTTTTTCTGTATGTCCATCATCCCGCTTATAGCTGTTATAATTCAGGCTATTATTTTGATAGGGCATGTCATATTCTTTATCTATATCATTAAATTTTTGATATCTGTTATTATGTGTATCATGATATTTTTCAATCATGTAATTTTCTTCGCTATATTTTTCAATTATTTGTAGTTTTGCTGATACTAATTCCTGATTTTCTGATATACTTTCCAAGCGTTCAGCATTTTTATTTACTCCCAAAATCTCCATAAGGAATTTACTTTTAAGTACTTCACTTTTAAGCATATCACTCATAAACACACTATCTTTAAGCAAATCTTTTCTAAGCCTATTTTCTTTAGGCATACTGCTTTCAAACACGCAGCTTTTAATCCGCTCAGGCTCAATATCATATCCACCAAAACCAACTGTGGGCAAATTCATTATAAATTCGGCATTCGAGCGCACAGCCTCCAAATATCTGACATAATTTTTATTGTATCTGTTATCCTCTTTTATCAGGCTCACATTTGAGCTCTCAAAATATTTTTTTAATTCATCCTGCAAACCGCTGTCCGCAATATTTTTGTATATATTGTCAAGCCTTGCCTTGTTCTCGATATTGTGAATGTAGTTTGACACAATTTTTGTAAAATTGTATGTGTCGTTTACGCCCGCCTTGCCAAGAAAATTGTCGACATACAAATAATCCCTGTATGTCCCTGCTCCCCTTAAAAGTCTTACAAATGTATTCACAAAATGATTTACAATCTGCACATTAAAATTTTCGGTCTCATTTCTGTTTTCGATGTTCACAAGTGTTGTCATGGCAAGGTTTGTCATGGAATATGGCTGTTCGTCGCCACCATTTTTGTCCATAAGCAGAAGAAGTAACTCCTGCGCGGAAAAATCCAGTGAAAACAAATTATACCCAGACATGATATCATCATAAAATGTATCATTGTGAATACCCATTCCTGTAAGACATTTTAAATTCATCCCAACCGTCAGTGTAATCATTTTTTATACCCCCTGCATACTGCAAGCGTTGCTTGCGGTACTGCTGCCAATAAGTAGTTTGAAAGTGAGGCTTTCAAACTTCCACCTTTCCAAATGGTCAATCGGATATCCGCAATGCTCTTCGCTAATCCCATAACACTATTCCAACTGCCTAAGTTCCCTGAGTGAAAGCCACTTTTTAGGCTTATCATCATCCTTTTTTGTGTAACCAAAATCCGCAACATCCCTCGCATAGCCCTTGTCACCGCTTTTCCACTCCGGCTTTTCCTCATTTTCGAGCAGATTGTCCACACATTCAAGATGCCTGTAAGAGATTGTCGTGGTCTCCAAAAGAAGCCCGCTTGTGGACGCATCGAGCTCGCCGTATGACTTTCCCGTGACAACACATCCGACAAAAATATATGTCCTTTTCACCTGCTCGAACTCATCCGCAAACCTGCTGACAAAAAGTATAACCGGCATATTCATCACACGCCCAAGCGTGAGCGGGTCAGTGCCGTCAGTCCCAACATACCTTTCAACCTGAAATGTCTTTGGCTTTGACGACGGCTTTCTTCTAAGGTGTACATAGTCGTTGAGACCGCCCTCGCGTATGTACTCGTACTCGTATTCGTCCTCAAAGCCATGTATGCTCTTGCACGGCAAATCATATATCCCCTCAACCCTCAGACAAAAATTATAATTGACAAGCGGCTGACCTTTTTTATCCATCCCGAAACCTCCTACCTGTCAGGCTTCATATCAAAAATGCTCTTTTGTTTATCCTTCTTCGAGGGACTAAGCTGCCTGTTTATGGGTGAAATCTCGCTGCACCATCTCCTTCTGCTGAAATGGTCAAGTGCCATAACCTCGTTCATTCCCCAGTGAAAATAGTATGAGATAAATGACATTTCCTTGTACAGCTCATCCTTATCATACAGTTTTAACCCTCTTGAGTAAAATTTTGCTCCACCTCAAAACTCTTACCACAGTGCGGACAGACAACGCTCATTCGCGGTATCTCAACATCATTTATTCTCTGGTACATATTCTGCAAAAATGCCAAATCCGCCGTGAAAAGCTTTTCAACCAAAGACGCATTGACCATCGGAACACCCTCAAGCTCCACTATAACCTTCGACAACACCACTATGCTAAGATACGCCGGATTTCCCGCCACTCGCGGGTCTCTCGCAGCGCCAATCTCATCTATAGCCGTCGCAAGGCGCATCTTTCCTTTTTTGTGAACCTGACCTGTCGAATCCACATAGCCCTTTGGCAATGTAAAATCATATACTGTCTCCATAGATTTCTCCTCAATTATATATAGCTTTTAAAACATATTTCTTTACAGTCAAGCGGATATTCGCAATCCGCTTCGCTGCTTGCTCATAACAGGAGGTGCTTGTACTCCTCCTGCATACAAGCAAGTCCCCACTCACTGCTTCAATTCCATGCAATATAAGCTATTGCATGCAATTGAAGCAGGGGACTTACTTGATTTAGTTAAAAAATATATTAATTTTTAGAATTGCTATGTGTAATTGCGAAACTCAAATTTTTAATCGAACAGTTGTAAAATTGTACAACATTCCCACACTGAGTTTCGCAATTACCTATCTTATCCACCGGTGTACCTAATTCTAGTTAGGTATGACAAGCTCCTCGTAAGCTATCTCAACCGACTCTATAGCCACCTCGCTCGCCGTTGAGTTGAGGTCAGGTGCCATATATCTTGTGACCCACGCATTTGTGAGCACCCACACTGTATTTCCGGTTATGCTTGTGACTGCGTTCTGCGGCGCACCGCCGTTTATGTCTATGAGCTCGATGGAGACGTTCTGCCTTGGCATCTCGCCTCTGACCTCGCTCACGCACTCCATAACCCATTTTTTAAATTCATTGTCACATGTGTAACCCATCTTCAAAGTCACATTTCCATGCTTTACAAGTCCCGGAAGCTTCACTGTGGAAAGGCTGTGTGCATTTCCCTGACGAAATTCTATAACGTCAACAGAAGCCTCAACGCCTGTCACCTCTGTAAATGCGGCTGTGCCGTTTACTCCGTCCACCGTGACAAGAAAGTTCATCTTGGTCAGCGGATACGATAATCCTGCTTTATTCTGGTATGTTGCCATGTCTTATCCTCCTATTTTGTGCCTACTGTGCCGAGTCAGCTCCCGCCGTATGCTGTGTAACCCTGAATATAACATACTCCGCCGGTCTGACAGCGGCAATTCCTATATTGCAGATAAGTCTGCCGTTCTTGATATCGTCGTCCGTCATTGTTGTGGTTCCTATATCGACAAAGAAGCCCTCGTCAGGTGATGAGCCTGCCAACATTCCGTTTCTCCAGAGATTTTCAAGGAATGACGACACTGTTATTCTGACCCTTGACCACAAAGTCGCGTCATTAGGCTCAAATACAACCCAGTTTGTGTTTGCCTTTATGCTCTCCTCGACATATATGAACAGACGACGCACATTGACATACCTGAATGCTGAATTGCTGCTGGCAGTTCTCGCGCCCCATACCTTTATTCCCTGTCCCGGAAGCTGTCTTATAAGGTTGACCCCCTGTGGATTTAAGATATCCTGCTCTGCCGTGTTATAATTGACTTCAAGACCTGTACATCTAACCGCCTCGTTTGCCGGTGCTTTGTGAACACCTCTGTTCACATCTGTTCTCGCATATATTCCTGCCACTGCGCCCGACGGCGGTATAAATCCCGGCTTATTTGCCGCCCTGTCGTACACCTGAATCCAAGGGTGGTACATCGCCGCATAGGTGGAGTCAATTATATTTCTGTAATTGATTAAATCGTCAGGCTTTGTCATCTTCTCAGGCATATCTATAATCGCAAAACGGCTTCCGAGATTTTCGCAATGCGCTGTTAAGAAAACCACAACCTCCGGTATTGTTATTCCGGGCACGGCGAGTATGCTGACAACCGAATTTTCCACAAAGGCATTGATACCTGTTCTTCTGCCCGGCCCGCCGTCCTCACCTATAAATGTCCCGGCGCTCACCTTTGACACAGAGCCGTTATCTCCACCCGAAAGCGTGATTGTGCCATTTGTCACTCCATCTCCAAGAATCTGCTCTACAGGGTTTGCCACGCCCTCAGCGGCTTTAACCTCAAGCTTTACAAGCTCGCTGTGTGCCATTCTGACACCGATATAGTTTGGCGACTTGACGTTAAAGCTCACATTCTCATAGCTTTCCGTGACATCGTTATAGCGCACAGCTATATCAGTCTCCAAAAGATAAAGAACCTTCTCCGGCACAAGTGAACTGTCGACAACCTCACTCTCAAAAGGATTTACAAAAGTGATATCCCTGCCGTATACAGCGGCGATTACATTGTTTTCGCCATCTATAGTGACCATATCCCCCTCATGTAAACCGGCAACCGATTTTGCTGTGTATGTGAGCGGAAGCTCCGTCTTTGCCACAAGTTGCAACTTCTGTCTTTTTACTGTCTGAAACTGTAGCTGCACTCTGTTTCCCCACACGCCCTCATCTGCGGCTGTCACGGTTAAAATACCAGCCTTTGCCGACGCTTTCTTTGCATCCTGAGGCACAACTCTTGATATGTAACATTTTGTTCCGCCGTTTGCAAAAAACTGCTCAACACTGTTTGCAAGATGTCTGTACTCCCCATACTCGTATTCACTCAACGCATCGCCGTACTTTCTCACAAAATCAGCAAAGCTTGTCACAAGCACCGGACTTCCCACCGTCTGCCCCTTTTTTGCCAGACCTACAAATCCTGCAATGCTTGTCCCTACACCTTCGATGGAACGAGGTGAATTATCATATTCTTCAACATATACACCCGGTGATAAATATTCTGCCATAGTGTTTAATCTCCTTTTTCGTTATTTTTTAGCCTAAAACCTTACTTTGTCCCGGAGAAGTTATTGTAATCATTCCTGCCCCCATCGCGCATATCAACACTCCGTCGCTGCAAAGACATGGCTTTCCGCCAGCAAGCAGCTTGGGATTTTTAGTTATCCATGTGCCGCCCGGCACCATAGTACAGGGCTTAGGAATCGGGATACCCGTCGCCATAACCTGTGGATTAGCCGGTGATGAGCATACTCCAAACGCCGGAATATTTACATTAGGTTTCACATCCGCAATGGTGGCTGCCGGCTTTCCCGCTACAAGACATTTGCTCTGTGAGGTCACGATAAGCGTAGATATCACAGTTCCAAATGGACACTGCAACTTTGCTCCTGTCACAACTATTTCTCCCATTTTTCCTCCTTCCGTAAGTTCATTTATAGTGCAATATCGACAGCGTACTGCCAATGATATTGTTTTTATTTTATAAGCTGCTGTATGAATGCTGAGGTAAAACTTATTATCTCATCCTCCATATCAGCAGGTATCAAAACTGCATAAACACTTTTTTCAATGTAGTAGCTGTCACATCTGAAATTCTGCCACACATACTCATCGGGTATGTACACAGTTCCCTGTAACTTTGCAGAATAAGGCATAATGTCGCTGCCTCCATCCCTTTTTTCGACCACCTCATCAAACGCGGTAAAACTGAAATATTCTATTCCATTTTGAAGTACGACGTTCTTCTTGGTGTCACTATAGATATATCTGTATCCCGTCGCCTTAGCCAAAGCATCACAGGACACATAAACAGATATCTCGTCCTGTAGCTGTCTATATATGTATTTATTATTATCCCCGTACATTTTTGACGCCATGGAGGATGCGACATTGAACAGAACTTCACTTCCGATTGTATGTGCGTATGTGCTGACCCCCACAAGCACTTCCGTCTTTTGGCAGTCATCTAACATGTCAAAGCTCTGCCCCATAATGTCCTTCACAGCACCATATATGGAATCCACCGTTATACTGTTTCCGGCAAATGTCATGGCGTTCCGTGTGAGGTAACTTACAATCTGTTCTTCTACATCTTCAATAATGTTAATGTCGTCCTGCGTAAGCTGCATATTAAACTCGGCTCCGGCAAGCTCTGAATATACATCCTTTAGATTATTTAAAACTGTTGATGGGTTTGAGCCCGAAAAACCTGCAAGCATATCTATCTTGTCTGCAACAGCGGAAAAATCGCCATTTTGTATATCCTCCACAGCCTCACTTCCGATATTATTGATGGCTGCCACCATACTCGTGCTGTCAAGCTGCGCAAGTGCGTTCTGCCTTTGTGCCTCGGTGGAGTTGGGCGACTCAATGATTGCCGTCAATTCTTTTTCGTACTCTGCAATCTGTTCGTCATAATTTTCTATATCATATTTATAAATAGAAGCCGCATCATAATCATTTCTGTCGAGCGCGTCAAGCCTGTCAAGAATAGCCTGCTCGCGCGCGGCGGTCAGACTGTCCATACGGTTGCTTCCGCTCGCCACAATTTTTGCATAAGCGCCCACAAGCCGTTCCTGATATTTCTCGATGGATGCTTTGGCATAACTCTCAAACTCATCCTGCAAAACCTCGTTCATAAGCTGCTGCACCATGGCAAGTTTCTCACTTATATAGACTTGTGCCTCATCCCTTACAAGCCTGTCAACCGCCTTGTCAACCATGTCGGCAAGCTCATTGAATGCCCTGTCAAGCTCTTTCTTTTTCTCACTTAGATATTTTTTTAACACAGTATCAGAACCTCTGTCATAGTCGTCCGTCTTTGTGAGCAGCTCCTCGCAAATCATGTACTGTTTTTGTGTGAGTTCGTCAAGAAGCTCAAGCTCCGCAGAAAAATCTCCCGAAATGCCATTTCTTATATTGTCAAGCGCCTTCAATTTATCACAAATATTTTTACATTCATCAGAATTTCCACTTTTTGCCGCATCTATAAGGCTCTGTGTGAGCTCCATATCAGTCTGTGAAAGCCCGGAATTTTCGTCCGAATACGAAGTATAGCTGTCTGCCTTTTGTGCCGTATTTTTCAGTGCCTCATTCACAGCCTCAAACACTTGTGAATTTACGGCAAGTTCTTCATCCGCCGAATCATATAGACCAGTCTTATTTATAAGTTCACCAAGCTCTCCGTCGAGCAGCGCACCGCTGACTGCCGCGCGTCTGTCATCGTCAAGCTGCTTCATCACCGCCATGAGCTGTTCCCTCATAGGCTCATCCGCCTGTTGATATACATTAAAAAGAGCGTCAATCTCCTCGTCAATCTGTGTCGTTTCATCGGTTTTCATTTCTGATGAGAAAAAGTCATCCAGAATATCCGTATAATACTCATCCGATTTTGTCTTTTCCTCCTTGTCTTTCAGCATGTCATATTGCAGCTTGATATCCTCCATGTCACTGCTGTTGTACAAATCATAAGGGTCATCTATATCAAAAATATTTACCGCACTTTCCGTCCGCAAATCGTAGGTTATGCCGTCCTCCTTCGTATAATATTGAAGGTTCAGGCTTTCTATGGTTGATACCGGCACAATCGTTCCCGACATGATATCTGCGAGCCCTTCCGCCCCTGAGATTTCATACCACGCGCCATCGGCAAGCTCCGATTTATAGTATTTTTCGTAAACTCCCGCCTGCTCTGCGCTCTGCATTGCTATTGCATACAGTTCATCCGTCACGGCTCCAAGATACATTATATGAGTTCCGACTATAAGTGAAGACATACCTATCTGTGAGTCCGACACATGAACCGTGTCCTCGTCATTTATAAGCGCTCTTACATTCTGCATATAAAATGTTGTGAGTACTCCGGTAGCCACAATAATCACTGTACAGACCGGTATTATAAATATCTTTTTTAATTTTTTACTGCCACGCCTAGAATTTTTCATTCCTGCCACCTCACTCCTGCACAACCACAGTAAGTTCATCAATGTTAAAACGCCCTGTATATAACTGCTGCCCATCCATGTCATACAAATTCACGGTAAGCTTGTCCACATCAACCGTTATAAATGAAAGATAAGAAAAACTGTCACTCACGGGAACAAGTTCGCCGCTTCCAAGGGGTGTTCCGCCCTCATCCGTTATCTGAAAATACATTATTTTTTCCGTCATCACAGGTGTGATTTTTATCTGCGCAATCCCCGTCTGCTCGTTGACACTGTAGTTAAAACTTGCGACACTTCTATCATTTTTTTCACCGTCATCGACATTCTCATCATCTTTTTTCTCTGAATATCCCGCGCTCACAGACAACTCACCGCTGTACTCCATCGGGTCAATCTCACAGTCCGAGACGAATTTCTCCCCGTCATAAAGCCTTATTACAACCTTGTCAGCATTGTCAATGTCAAGCATCAGATGTCTCAATGTCTTATCCACAGCTGTCCTTTTGCCAATCTGCGTCCCGTCTATCCACAGCTCATAATCCGTAAGCTCCATGTCAAAATCCTCCGGAATACTAAGTGACAACTCAAAAATATTGTCCTCGACCTTCGATGTTATATAGTACATCACACCAGATTTTGTCTCCCTGACCAGATAACTTTCCCCGGACGAAACCGCATCCATCGAGATTGATTTTCCTGTCAGCAAATTGCTTATCGCACCACATGTGAGCCTGTCAAAAGAGTTGAGTGTTTTAGTGTACAGTGCAAGTGCCTGCGTTTTTTCAAGCTGCAATTCATTGTAAAGCTCCTCCGCCTCGCTGTACTCGGCATACTCCATCTGACCCAGATTATTGAGCACAAAACATTCGTTTACAATCTTCTCCTGCGCTGTGACCGACTCGGCAATGCTCTCGTATGAATTTCTCACGGTCACAAGATTGTTGAACTGTTCCCTGACATTTTGCACAATCTCATCTTTTGTGCTATTTTGTTCCGTGAGCGCCTCCGAATATTCAAGCGCGGCTGTATACAGAATATAAGGGTCGTCCTCGACATAGCGGATGCCGTCTATTGAGCCCTTAAACCATTCCTTCGGTATTTTTATAAACAATATTCTCCTTTTTCCCTGCCACGGTGCATCTATGGCATTCAAAAAGTTGTCATAGGCGAGCTTAAATGAAGCCGTGTCAAGTTTCTCCCCATTTTTCGCCTTTGACACATAGCTTGCAATCATGTTCATATTGCCGCCATACTGATTGCTCATAAGATTGTAATTGGTATCAAGTGCCATAAGTGCCAGCTTTGTGTTTATCTTCGCCTCATAGTACGCCTGACTGTTCTCCAATGTATACTCTATGATATCATCAAGCTGTCTTCTCGATATCTCCGCCTCTATGTATGGATTTGAAAAAGTGTAACCGCTCCTCACATCGACACCAATAGCCGACGAGAGCTTCTCCTTGCTGTTCTCAAAGCTTCTCTGCGCCGCCTGAAGTTTCTGCTTGGTTGAATTTATCGCCTTCTGTATCGACTCTATAT
>JBNMKO010000062.1:0-20110 GCA_050874385.1 Eubacteriales bacterium | reverse complement strand
TTCTACGTCCATCGTCACGAGCAGAAGTGTCGTAAACATTATTATCCAGTACAGCTTTGTGTTGCCAACGTCGAGTATGAGGAACGCAACTCCCATAAGCATGAGCACCGTGATATACTCAAATATCTTCTTCTCCTTCACGGCAAAGTAAGCCGCCACGCCGAAAAAGCACAGATATATAAAGTAAGCCGGATGCCTTCCCGCATACTCCGTTCCAGCGTACAGCACCTCAAGATAATGCACCCACACCTGACACACCACAAACGCCACAAAAAGCGCAATTATCGAACGACTGAAATTGTTTATCAGCTTGTACAAAAATGGCGCGATTATATAAAACAGCATAATTGTCACAATCGTTCCAGTTGTTCCAAGGTAGAACCAGAACAGCAAACCGCGCGGAAAAAGTGTGGTTGTCAGCGTAAAATACTTCACAAGGCTCACCGCAATCTGCTTTGCCGGATATCTTTCCCCAAGCACCACAAGATATATGAAAAAATATATCAGAACCACACCATAATAGCTTGGAAGTATTCTAGCAAGCCTTCTTTTATAATACGAAAGCGGCGAGATATCCTTGTGCCTGTCAATCGACAAAAATGCCGTGTAGCCGGTCAAAAGCAGAAAAAGCTCAACGCCATGCCCGCCCCAGCCGAACAGCTCAAGGTGCACAAGCACAATCATAACCGCCGCAACCGCGCGTATTATATCAAGGTTCAACAGTTTTTTATTTACAGATAAATTATTGCTCTCTGACTGCATGTATATTCCCCTTAATCTTTAAATATTTACTTCCTTAAAAATGACTATTTGTTGACTCTCTTATCGCCAATATAATTATAATATTTTTAATATAAAGCAATTTCAGAATATATTCAAGCTTGTTAATTTATTTATATCAAAAATGAAGCCACCTCTTTGCGAATTTTTATTCGTCAAAGCGACAGCTTCACACTTAAAACTTAATGATACATTTGTAACATACTGGTTATTTGACAATATACTGATAGAGTGACTTCATCGTGGAAACCATGCTATCGGGAAGATTTGGTTTTGGCATTTCAATATTTTCCACATCGCACAATTCATAATTTATAGTAAAATCGCCTTCAAATTTATCTGAAACCGCTTTTATATAAATTTCCTTGACCTTAGATTTTTTCGGAACTGCGATTAGGATATCATTGTCATCAAATGTCATCCTGTAATAATAGGCATCGTCTCCCCAGACTTTTTCACTGCTATCAAGCTTCTTTTCCTGCGATATCTTATAATCTATCTTTGTGCCACCTGATATGTCAATTTCCTTGCCTGTGATTTCCTCCAACTGCGATAATGAAACCGTAATCTGCTTTAATGCCTTTCTAATCAGGTTCACGGAAATTCCCAGCGTTCCCTCGGCTTTATCGAATACCAGATTAAACACCGGTGTTAAATCGAATATCACTTCTGAATTTTTGTCGATGTATATATCTAAGACTTCATTGTCATCATAAACAAATTCCCCATAAGCAACATCGCTGCTCTTTTGACCTTGGAGACTAAATTGATATTCATCGCTTATAATATTCAACAGTGATTTCTCAACTTTCGCATCTATCACATAACTGTACTCGGCATTTTTTATCTCATCAACTGCATTTTTTATGCGAAGCATAGGAACCATCTTAACATAAACTATGGCAAATATAAACAAAATTATTACCGTTATTGAAATTATTATTATTTTCGTTCTCTTTTTCATCTGTCTCACCACTCTACAGCATCGCGTTACGTTTCTTTGAATTGCTGATAATTAAATTAACTTTTGTATCAATCTCGCTATATTTCTTGTTGTCAATATCATCTTCAAGCATTTTTACCAATTGCATAATCTCAAGCTCATAATTCATGACATCTGAATTTGAGTGAAGAGGGCTTGTCCTCACCACATCATAAGCTCTCTCAACTTTTTTTCTTATATCTTCTGTCTCTGCAAGCTGCATAAGCATTTTAAGCTTGCTTGACACATTCCTTACAAACTCTCTTTCCGCATCTATTGTCTCAATATTCTTTTCAACCGTATGGTTTACATTCATATTGATTAAGAACTGAATTATGTAGACTACCAATAGGATGACGTTGACTATACCGCATGTCTTGACGCTGTTAATTTTTAACAAGATATATACCGAATTGAACACAATAGCAATAATCGCATAAATCCATGCAAAAGCATAAATAGTGACAAGATTTTCAGGTACACGCTTGTAATTGATACAAACAAAAGGAGCTGCGCATGAAATCAACAGCGCAACATGGACAAACGCATACGCCATCCAGCAAGTCGCGCTCCTATGAACACCGCCTGATATAAAAAATATCAGGTTAAATACCATTATCAATAACGCATAAATAATAATTCTTGTGTAATCTTTTCTTTTCATAGCTGTCCTCCGCCCTATTTGACATACTTTCCTGCCACGAATTTTTTCTTTGCATACATATTACCTTTGGCAGCACTGCTCGCATAATACTTCTCAGCAATTTTATGGTTCTTCTTTACGCCAAGTCCTTTTGAATATATTTCCCCAAGCTGAAATTCTGCAAGTGAAATTGTCCAACTGTCACGGCAGTTCTGAACGCACTTTTCAAACCAGTAAACAGCATCATCTGCATGATTGGAAATCATCGTTTCATTCGAGAAGTATTTTGTTACCTCATTGTACATCACTTCATACCCCTCTTTTTCAGCCAAAGTTTCAAATGCCGCAAATGCCTCCTCACGATTTCCGGCTTTCATCTGCTTTATGGCAACTTCAAAGTAATCCACTGCTGTTTCTTTGGTGTTCTGTACAGCCTCCTCTTTTACATGCGGCGTGGCTGGGGTTATCTGCGGAGCATATCCCGGAACTGATACCCTCGCCACCGGCTGCATGCGGACACCTTGATTAAATGCTGCAACAGGATTTCCAAGTGCCGCTTCCGTCGCGTAGCCTGACATTGCTCCCGGATTTCCTAGTGCCGCTTCCGTCGCATAGCCTGACATTGCCATCGGATTTCCCAGCGCCGCCTCTGTCGCGTAGCCTGACATTACACTCGGATTTCCTAGTGCCGCCTCTGTCGCGTAGCCTGACATTGCTCCCGGATTTCCTAGTGCCGCCTCTGTCGCATAGCCTGACATTGCTCCTGGATTTCCCAGTGCCGCTTCCGTCGCATAGCCTGACATTGCTCCCGGATTTCCTAGTGCCGCCTCTGTCGCGTAGCCTGACATTGCTCCCGGATTTCCCAGTGCCGGCTGCGTCGCGTAGCCTGACATTGCATTCGGATTTCCCAGTGCCGGCTGTGTTGCGTAGCCTGACATCGCATTCGGAGTTCCCAGTGCCGACTGCGTTGCGTAGCCTGACATTGCATTCGGAGTTCCCAGTGCCGGCTGCGTTGCGTAGCCTAACATCGCATTCGGAGTTCCCAACGCTGGTTGCGTTGCATAGCCTGACATCGCATTCGGATTTCCCAGTGCCGGCTGTGTTGCGTAGCCTGACATCGCATTCGGAGTTCCCAGTGCCGACTGCGTTGCGTAACTTGACATCGCACTTGGATTTCCCAGTGCTGGTTGCGTTGCATAGCCTGACATCGCTCCCCGAGTTCCCATCACAGGTCGTGTCCCAATTGATTGCATATTTTCATCAAGGGCTTCCAGGGCTTTTTTCATATCTGTTGGATTCTGATATCTGTTTTGAGGATAAAACTGACACGCTCTCAATATAATATCATTAAGCCCATCACATATTCCGGCAATCCGTGGAATTGGTGTATTCATCAGACGTTTCGTGATGGCACTATCCATATTGTGAAGTTCAGCATAAAATGGCAGTTGTCCCTTGTTTGCCAACGTGTACAGTGTCAATCCTAGACTATAGATATCTACCCTGCCATCATATCCCCTCTCCGTTTTAATAATACCGAACTGCTCAGGTGAAATATACGGCATTGTTCCGTTATTTGTCTTTGCCACTGCGCCTCCCTCTAATATCTTGGATATACCAAAATCACCCAGCAAATATTTATTTCCATTGAAAAAAATATTGTCAGGCTTGATGTCCCTGTGAATTATCGAGTTTTGGGCACATCCCTCAAGAGCCGTACATATATCTATACCTATGCTTACCACCTCTTTTTGGCTAATAGGAGCTTCTCTTTTATTTAACATTTTGTTGAGAGGCTTATATTCGTGCATTCTGATAAGTAAATCCGTGGCTGTACAATTTGGCTGCCGCACTTCCACAGGGCGAAAATCTTGATAGGTCACAACATTGCTGCAATTTTTCAAGGCATCCATAAGTTTTACCTCACTAAGCGCCTTCCGAACTGCATCCTGCTCTCTCTTAAGATAATCATTCCTGTATGTCTCCGACATTTCATCAAGCCCAATGTCCTCCTCAATAATATTGATTACCTTCAAAACCTCCGTCTCCTCGAGGTCAAGCGTCCTTCTCCTTAACTTGTACACGCTGCCTGCCCCACCATGACCAATAACATCGCCTATAGTCCAGTCACCGAGTTGTTTCATATAAAGCTGTAATCTGTTATCATCATTCGACATATTCATCCAACTTTCATCTAAAAATTGTATTATTAACTGCTACACCCTAAACAGATGTCTCTACTTCCACCAATCCCCTAACAACGGTCCTGTTGTATGATACTCCTTTGACAATGGCCCTGTTGTATTAATGCCGGGGATTGTCAGACCGCTGACAGTATGGCACTCTTTTGACAACGGCCCTGTCGTATAGCCGCCATCCGCCACAACAAATTTGCCGGCATAGTTATCATCTTGGCTCTTTTTTATGTATCGCATCAAGTCAACCAAATCGTCTTTCATATCTGTAGGATTGCGGTATCTTTCATTGCGGTCAAACGCACACGCCTTCAGTATAATTCTATTAAATTCAGCGTATATACCTTCAATGGGCGGAAGCGGCACACCCGAAAGACGCTTCATCAAAGCTTCATTTATCGAATGTGCCACATCTGCAAACGGAAGCCGACCATTGTTTGCCAAAACATAAAGCGTCAGTCCAAGGCTATAAATGTCCACTCTGTTGTCATATCCGCCATTTTTTTCAGGCGAAAACTGTTCAGGCGAGGCGTAGGGCGGCGTTCCCTTGCTCGTCTGAGCCATCGCGCCGTCCTCTAGTATCCTCGATATGCCAAAATCGCCTAACAGATATTTACGGCCATCAAAGAAAATATTGTCAGGCTTGATATCCCTGTGGATTATCCTGTTTTCAAAACATCCCTCAAGAGCTGTACACACATCAATGCCTATGCCAACTATCTCTTTCTGGCTGAGATTTCTTTTCCTTACCAGATTGTTCAGCGGCTCGTACTCATGCATTCTGATAAGCAAATCCGTGGCTGTGTAATCATCGTTTCTCACAGCCACGAAATCAAACCATTGGTAGGTTACAATATTATTGCAATTATACAGGGTTCTCATAAGTTTTACCTCATTCAAAGCCTTTTCGACTGCGCACTGCTCCTGCTCGAGATAATTCCTTCTGTAGTCCTCCGACATTTCATCAAGCCCAATATCATCTTCAATAATATTTACAACCTTCAAAACGTCTCTTTCTTCAAAATCAAACCTTCTCCTGAACAACCTGTATACAGATGCTCTACCTCCCGAGCCATGACCAATAACATCGCCTATAGTCCAGTCATTTAATTTTTCCCTATAAAGCTGCAGTCTGTTGTTAACTGACATATCTATCCCACTTTCATCAATAATATTGTAGTATTATCTGCTGCACCCTTGGCAAATACTTCCTCAAGCAATTCCTTTGCCATGCACTCAAGCTCCACCGTTGAGACAAGGCTCTGCAAAATTCTTTCTTTTGAACACATATCATACAATCCATCGCTGCACACAAGGATTATATCGTCGCTCTCTAAGTCAAGCCATTCCGATTCAAATGGTTTTTCATTCTCAAGAGAGCGCTCCATCCCAAGAAACTCCGTGAGCTGGTGAAACTCCTTTTCAGGGGCATCCTCCTCCTTATGGTAAATTCCCACATCAAGCTTTAACTGTGCCAATGTATGGTCTTTGGAGAGCTGAAAAAGTTCACCGTTTCTTTTAAGATATATTCTGCTGTCTCCCCTGTGAAATGCCTTTATCCTCCTGCCGTTTGTCACAATGACGGATGCCGTCGTGCCGCATGTATTGTGCGTGTGTCTCGCCTCAATGACTGCATCGTTGGCTAATCTGAAGGCTTTTTCAAGAATTTCATTGACCTCATCCTCCGTGCAGTCCTTTATCTCCAAGGTCTCCTTCTGGAATGTGTTCGCCACCTCGTAGGAAGCTATCTCTCCTCCTGCGGCACCGCCCATCCCGTCAAAAACACCTCCACAGGTCCACTCTCCAATATTAGAGAGTGAACCTGACTCCATATGTGTGTCCCCGTTCTCGTTCAGGCAATGTCCGAGCAGATAGTTATCCTCATTGTTCGTTCTCACCAGACCCTTATCGCTCAGCACATACCCATGTAACATCTTTTTTGGTTTGTTTGCAAATTCATCCATAACTTACTCCCTTGTGTCCTTTGATACTCTGTGCAGCAAAAGATTTCCAAGGAATAAAAATACGACAATAAATACAAACAAAATTATCCATACAGTTGTAAGGTGCTCCGATGTCGCCTCAAAACGTGACTCGAAATCATGAGGCACACTTGGCACTGTCATCTGAATTTTGAGCTGCAAATCATTTAATCTGGCTGTGCTTCCCAGTGCTTCCATTCCCCAGCGGCTTATCATTATGTAGGAAATATAGTCGGCAACACCCTCCATCGAGAAGAGAATACCCGAGAAGATAAGCTGAACTATGAGCACATAAGGAGCCATAACGCTCGCAGCCTCCTCCTTTTTTACAAGACAGGAAATCATAAGTCCCATAGCATCTGCGGCATACATCAATAAAAGAATACTTATAAAGAACTCTATTATCGGAGTTCCGAATATAACGCCCGATTCCGGAAGCTCATTGCCATATACGGCTGATATTCCGATGTAGCTTAGTGTAAGAATTGCACTCTGTATCACACAGAGCGCAAGCTGTAAAACAGCTCTTGACAATGTGTAGCATCCAATCCTTATGCCTGCATTATTGTTTCTCTTGACATTTCTTCTGTCTTTTACAACAGTCTGAATTGAGTTGAAAAGGCCTCCCCAGATTGCCGCACTTACAATGACAAAGCTGCCCGACTTGGTTCCGTCATAATGGACAAACATGTTCTCGCCCGCAATCCATACAACAATTATCGCTGCCATAACGGGAAACATAAGTGAGATAATAAGGTTCTTCTTGTCTCCCATCAAAATCTGAAAGTACTCTACAGTAAATTCCTTCCACTGAGCTACTGCGCCTATTCTTTTTTTGCTGTCTATATCTTTTTCTTTGCCTGCCATTATTTTATTTCTCCATTTCTATTCTTCAGTTATAATGTATTTTTCAGGATTTTTTTCCAAAACCTCGTATATATCCTTAACCTCCACGCCAAAGTGCTTTCTCGCCTCCTCCGGGGTGCCATCAAACGCAAGTCTGCCGACATCTTCAACCTTATTCATAATGATAATCTTGTCAAAGAGGTCAATATCGGATACATCGTGAATAATAGTCAGTATTGTTTTTCCCTCGTCATGTGCAAGTGACCTGAGAAGTTTAAACAAATTTTTCTTATTTTTCGGGTCAAGACCTGCATCCGGTTCATCCAGACATAAAAGCTGTCTGTCCGCCACAAGCTCAATTCCGATGTTAACCCTTCGCTTCTCTCCGCCGCTGCACTTGCTGATTTTGGTATTGCGCTTTCCCTCAATACCAAGCTGTCTTAAAGTGTTATCCACACACTCCTTAATCTCCGCCTTGGTCATATCACACGGAAGACGAAGTCTGGCAGCATGTGTCAGCTCCTGCTCCACGGTCAGCACTTCATGAAAAGTCTCCTGCTGCGGAACGCTTCCAATAAGCGACTTCACTTTGTCGAAATGTTTTAAAAGGTCAATTTTGTTACCACCATTACATATATAGAAAATATCCCCCTCCGCTCCAGCGGTATCCATACCGTTCATACAGTTCATAACCGTCGACTTACCGGCTCCGGCACCTCCTAAAAGGGCTACAAGTGTACCCTCATACACCTTGACATGCACATCACGGATAAGCTCCTTCTTGCCATGTCCCGTATTGCTTGGAACTTTTCTGCTCTTAATATTTGCGTCAAGAATAATTCTCTTGTTTTCCCCATCTTCCGCGTCCAAAGCGACATCAGGAATATTTTCCTCTGGTACAGTCTCCACGACATCGCCGCTCTCCGGCACATTCTCAACCTCTGTCTTAGGCTTTGATTTTCTTGAAGGAATATTGTAGATAATTTTATTGTCGGTAAAAATCATTATGCAGTCACAGATTGCAATCATGTCCTTCTCTTTTAAGCGCACTTCCCCGTGAACCTGCGTGTTGTTGACCCATGTGCCCGCCATAGAATTACAGTCCATGACATAATAACTGCCATCTTTTTTCTTAATCACCATATGGCGCGCCGACACATACGACAGTGGAATCTGCACATCACAGCTCTGTGCATCACGCCCAAAGTACGTCTCCTCTTTTTGCAGGTCGGCTATCTTCCACTCATTTCCTATACCCTCCATGGAAAAGAGCATCCAAACGCCTCTCTGCTCGGGATTTTCAAGGTTCTCCGAGTCAATGCGCAGTATATCGCCGTTTTTTAACTTGACCGCATCCGACTCGCCCCTTCCGGTCATGTTAAGCTTCGAACCGTTGTAATATGTTCCATTCTTGCTACCCAAATCAATGTAATACCACTCATTGTCGATATTGATAATTTTTCCATGAGTTCTGCTGACAATCTTAGATTCCAACGCAATGTCCTTCATCGTGTCGGGTGTCTGTCTTCCAATCTGCCACTCTTTTAACATCTCAAGCGGAAAGCTTCTGACCGCACCGTTCTCAAGCACAATAAGGTTTGCCGAACTTCTAAATGAAATGTAAGCTTGTGTCTCCATCTTGTTCTCCTTTTACATTTTGCTCAATATTTCTGCCTTCTTCGCGTCATACTCTGACTGCTCTATAAGACCGTTATCCAACAACTGTTTTAACTTTGTCAGGGTTGCAAACGGGTCTTCTGCCGGGGCTGCCTGCTGGTTATTAGGCATCATGTTTCCGGAAAATACATTGGTCGCCATCTGACCGAATGCTCCGCCCGCAGCAATTCCCATTCCCAGATTTGCCCCCAGCGAGCCGGCTCCACCGCTTTCATTCTTTGCAAGATTATTCATAATTCTGGCGGTCTGCATCTTATCCCAGTTAGCGCCAAGCGTACTCATGTATGCCTGCTGTCCTTGACCTTCCCTTATTTTCTTAATAGCATTGACATTTGCCGTATCTATATCATCATACTTTGATACATCCACATCCATGGCTGAGATTGAAAAGTTGACACAGTAAAGACCATAATCTGAAATCATAGCGTTTATTTTTGGCTGAAGCTGCTCGGAAATATCGCTCAAATATGCCTCAATGCCTATAAACTCATTTTCATATTCATTCAAAAATCTGGCGACTGTCGACTTGATTTTTGTGAGCATCTCATTTCTGAAATACTTATTCAAATCACCGAGTTCCTGATATCGGATATTGTTGCCGACAAGCTTTTCAAGAAACAATGCCGGATTTTCAATTCTCACCTTATATGTCCCTCGTGCCTTTACATCTGTTCTTATCCCGAATACCTTGTCCCTGACCATTATTGGAGCGTCAGTTCCCCATTTTAATTCCCGGCTGTCAGCTTTCCTAAAGAAATAGACAACGCAGTTATATGTGCTGACCCCTCCTGACAACGAATTTTTCAGCCGGCTTATAAATGGATAATTGTTGGTTGTGAGTTCGTATGTTCCCTCATCAAATACCTGTGCGATATTTCCGCCGTCGACAAAGATTGCCTGCTCACCCGGCATAACAATAAGCTTTGAGTTGTTGTTAAAGTCCTCCTCCGGCTGTCTCCAGATAAGCAAATCCCCTGCCCCTCTGTTCTTTATCACCTCGATAAAGTGCTTCTTTCCGCCGACATAATCCGCTTCGTTTGGATTTTTTTTGAAAAGTCCCATAAAATTCTCCTTTTGTGCATTACCGCAATAATGATTTGACCTGCAATTCCTCTATAGTTCCAACACTTTAATAATGATTTAATTTTCTGTTGATAGAAGATAACATATTATTCTGATCATACAACTTCATATTGTTATCAAGACTGATAAGATTTTGAAAACGAAGCTGGTCTATCATAAACTGCTGATTTTGAAGAGCTTCCTCGCCGTATTGCTTAACAAGATCTTCAATGTTCTGCCAGTGGGCTTCCGCCTTATTCCAACGCTGTTCTGTCTCGTATTTATCAATAAGCTCCGACATCGTAATAGGTGTGCCATATTGCAAATCGCGTACATATCTTACAAAGTATGCCGCTGCATCCGCACACAGATACTTCTGCGGATAAAATCCCATAGGGGTGAGCTGCCTCTTAATTGCTGCAACCAATTTTTCCGTATCCATGTTTAATTCATTTATTCTATCAACTACAGCAGCATTATTAGCCATAATCTCCTCATTAGCCTTGCGAATTTTGGAGTTGGAAGCCCTGACCGCCTTGTGATTGACGATATAAATAATCAACACAAGAACCGCAACCATAACCAAAGTAAACACTATCCATGCAATGTTTCCCGTGGCGAATGCTCTCATGGTCGGCAAAATGGCACATTCGTAAATCATGTCAAGCATGATAACAACTGCAAATGCCCCTGCCAAAAAGGCTATGATAGGATGCACCCCTGCCCCTACAAAAGCGACAGCTCCGGCAACAGCAACAGCTATCCACGAACCGATTGTTCCATATATTATTGTTCCAAGAAGAAGATATATCATCAGATAGACAAATATGGCAATTCCGGTCATCTTTGCCTTGCCCTTTCCACCCTGAAATGAAAGCTCAATCTTTTCATTGACCAACTGGCGAAGCTGTGACCTCAATGCCTCTCTTTCTGCAAAATTATTTTCATATTGACATATCATTGAATATACATTTTCAAGTCCTGCTCTCAGTTCATCCCCCTGAATCATAAGTTATCTTCCCCCTTTCATCTTCTTGACTTTATTGATGAATGCTTCGGCAAATATATATACAAGCTCCGGCATATGTATGTAAAAGTATCCTAAAAATAATCCGATAACGACATAAAACGGCGACGACTCATCCATGCCAAGCACAATTCCGAATGCCAATGAGGCAATTAATATCACCCTGTGATATATCTTAAACAGAGGGATATTCTTAAATGTATCAATATTCTTCGTCGCCTTGAGAACCATAAACCAAACAAGACCTCCCACTACAATAAGCAAGTAGACAATAATTGCCACCTGTACCATTGGCGTTTCTCCCAACCATGAGTCAACGCCCCCGCTTAAAAGCCCCCACCACAAACCAAAGGACAACAGCAATGCAATTCCCTTGAATATCTTAAAGATTGCCCTCACTACTCCCGGAAACCTCTGTCCGAATAAGAAACCCATCTGATAGCTCTCATAAAGTTTTAAAAAGTTCATATATCTTTTCTCCTTTTGTTTTATACAGTGTAGGTGCCATGTACGGCTGCCCTAACTGTCGCAAATACCTTTTTTTTCTTTCACAACCGTTTCTGCTCTGCTCCTATAAAGTAAAAAAGATGATTATGTGTCACCTGCATAATCATCTTTCAGAATATTATGTAAAATTATGCATTTTTCTTCTCTCTGAGCTTCTGCTTCATAGCATTGATTGTGTCATCTACATTATTAGTGTTGGTTGTCGAACAGTAGAACTTGTCTCCCGAGGTAACTGCAAGACTAAATCTGCTGTAATCCCTTGTATATGTCTTGTCCGGCTTTTTGCCACTGAGTGTCTGCTTATACTTAGTTACCTCAACCGTCTCATCTGAAGTTGAGAAGTTGGTAATATCCTTGTAGAAATATTCCTCTGTAATCTCCTTCTTGTTGTCCGACAACATATCGAAATGATACTTGTACATATATACCTGCGTATCGCTGAAGAATAACCATACCGCCTCATACTGTGTACTTCTCGCCACATTATCCTTGCCATTGTAAATTGCATATCTGCGCGCCTTTTTTACATCGTTGCTCAAATCAAATCCCTGAATATTTATAGGGGCAATCTCATTTACCTGTGACTCGTCAAGTCCAATCTTGTCAAGCGCCTTCTTCTTGAGGTTGAGACTTTTGAGCTTCGCCTGCACCATCTCGTCATACTGCTCATCCGTAATCTTTCCAAAGACAAGCATTCCTCCAAAAAGGTACTTCATTACCTTCTTGTGGTCAGGTGAAAGTCCTTTACACAGCTTCGCAATTTCTAAGTTCTGCTTTGCCCACAAAAGTGCAAATGCAATTACTAAAATAACAACTACTATCATTTTCATTTCTCCTTTTTTGTATTTAGTGACATGTTTATTTACTAATCCGGATTGTCCGGTTTAGAACTATGCTATAATTCTGCCGGTCTGTCGACCCCTAACATCTCAAACAAACTCTGCTTGTCGTACTCAGACACACCCATCTGGTAAGCCATGTTGAGACATTCCACATAGTCTGGTGATACCCTGAATGATTTACGCTTATAATAATCATATCTTATGTATGCCCAAAAATAGTAATATATGCCCTGCGGCTCAATGGATATGGCATCATTTATGTATGTCTCTATCTGATTTATGACGGGGCGCATCGCCAAAAATGGTTTCTTTCCCTCGAGCAGACATATCGCCGCATAAAAATAGTTGGACGTATCATCGAAATTATCCCTCATGGCAATCTCAAAATAGTTGACTGCCTGCTTATACTGCTTTAATTTCATGTAACACATCGCTATCGACCTGTTCAAATCCCCATTATCAGGATTTGCGGCAAGTTCCCTTTTGTAAGCCATCGCATATCTGTTCAGTTCCGGCATAGGCATTGATGCCACGCTGTTGATTGTCTTTATTATAACCGGACTGTCACAAAACTCGCACACCTCCATATTCGTATTGACCGCTGCTCCACAATGCGGACATTTGATGTTGATTACCTCTGCACTCAACGCATTTTTCTCCTTTCCTCACATCCCAGCCGGAAAGATATCCACAATCCGTCCGGCTGTTTACTCTTTATATCAACAACCCCCAGTCTTATATCATAAATTTATCACATATATTTTTTTATTTTTCAGACAAAGTTACCTATCTCCCCAGCATCCATTAAATTTTTATTAACTATATTCCATTGTACCCTCCCCCCGCCTATTTTTGTCAATAATGTTTCATCATATATTTTACTTATTATTCAAATCATTTTTTCCCGATTACAGCAAAAAAATAAAGTCATGCCAAGCGATATGTCCATTTTTATATGAACAGTCACTTGACATGACCTTACTATTATCTTTATCAATTTAACCGACAAGTATCTTATATAATTTTAAAAACTAAATATCAGCCTCATCATCCGGAAGCTCGTGCAGATAAACCTCGAAACCATCTATATTCAGTTCTTTCAAGATTTTCTTCACATAGATACCAAGCTCATTCGTTCCGTCACAGTGAATTTTGTTCTCAAGCTCGGCATTTTCAAGCGCATAGATAATCGCATTCTCAAAGGGAATTTTTGCGCACAGATTTTCCATCTGCGCAAGATTTAGCATCTCATTTATCTGACTTAACTTCATGTTCAGATGTATCCCCAGAAAAATAATCTTGTTGCGCTGTGGATACCATTTTTTCTGCGATATCTCCGAGACACACTGGCGCAGTGAAGAACTCCACCCCTGTGAGCCAGCCAAAAGATACACGCTGTCATCCCCGTCCATTAGCAGATTTTTCTGAATAAAGCTCTCTATGTACGCGTACAGCTTGTAATACGCGTTTTTATAGATTGATGCACTCTGTCTCACAAAGTCGATAAGCTGTGGTATCGTCTGCATTTTAATCAACTGTAGATTGAGCGCCGATGTCTCATATAATGTGGAGCCTGTCATGTCCGTTTCCTCATTCATGTTCTCCCTAATCATGCCCAATATCATCTCATACATCAGATATGTGTGCTCTATCTCATCCGAGGAAAGGACAAAAATGCAGACGGAATCCTCAAGATTTTTAGAGTAAAGTCCATTGCAGCATCCATACCTCTGTAAAAAGCGGTTCATCTGCTCAAGGTTATAATGTGCCGCAAAGCCAATTCTTATAAACGTGTTTCTGCTTTTTGGAATTACCCCGTTTATCCACTTTTGAACGGAGCGGCGGTTGACATTGCACAACTGTGCCAACTCCGATACCGAATATCCGTTCTCTTCTTTTATCTCATTGATAATCTTCATCCACGACTTTTTCTGTTCGGCAACACTTGCAAGTATCTGCTTATACTCATCTATACTTTCACTTCTGGCAACAATGTCGGATAAATCCATTGTAGAATATGACTCCATTTTCAACACTCTCTCCGAAATGCTCTATTATTAAGCTATTTTGTTCTCTTCACAAACACAGCGGACGAGTACTCCGGCAGCTTCACGGTCAGTATTCCGTTAGGAACTTCGTGGCGCACCACGTCGCACGAATGTCCATCTCTCATTGTGAACATAACCTGGTCAACATAGTCGCCGTCAAGCACCTCAGCCTGCCATGCCTCCACACTTATCTCGCGCTCGCCGTCATTGTTGTTGATGACGACAATGACGCTGTTGTCATTGTAAAAACGCGCATAGGCGAGGATATTGTAATCCGCATATATATTTTTGTAGGAGCCGCGGATAAGCGCCGGGTTCTCCTTGTGTATTCTTATTATCTCCTTGTGGAAATCAATGAGCTGCTCATCCTCATGTCCCCAAGGGTAAGTTCTTCTGTTGTCAGGATCAGTCCAGCCGCACACTCCCGCCTCGTCGCCGTAGTAGATTGTCGGCGCGCCCGGCCATGTCATCTGCATGACAACGGCTTCCATGAATATTCCCTTGTTGACACCATAATTGGCAGCCTCAGCTCCCTTGCTCGCTGTTCTTCCGATGACGCGGTTCGTTCTGGTAAGGAAGCGCGAATGGTCATGGTTTGAAAGCTCATTCATGGATATTCTCATAGGCTGTCCGCCAAGTCTTGCCATATTGTGGCGCATGTGCGATATGAAATAGTTCGGATTTCCGCGGAGCGCATCGTTGCTCGAGTCGCTGTGCTTCTCCATTCCCGTGAGGAAATATGTCACGGGCTCCATAAACGCATCATAGTTCATTATAGTGTCCCACTGGTCGCCCTGAAGCCAGCTGTACGAATCGCCGTAGTTCTCCGCGAGTATAATCGCATTAGGATTTGCCTCCTTGACGGCATCCCTGAACTTGCGCCAGAACACATGATTGTACTCCTGTGAAAATCCAAGGTCGGCTGCCACGTCAAGTCTCCATCCGTCCACATTGTATGGAGGTGAAACCCATTTTTTAGCTATGCCCAGAATGTACTCCTCAAGCTTTTTAGAGCCCTCGTAGTTGAGCTTAGGAAGCGTGTCATGTCCCCACCAGCCAAGATACGACTGATTGTAAGGCCATGCGTAGTCATCCTGAAACTTGAAGAAATCGTGGTAAGGGCTCTCCCTGTCCACATAAGCTCCCTTGTCAAATCCGTCACTGCCCTCGTATATTCTCTCGCGGTCAAGCCACTTGTTGAAGGAACCGCAGTGGTTGAACACTCCGTCGATGATAACCTTTATATTTCTTCTGTGAGCCTCCTCAACAAGCTTTGCAAAAAATGCGTTGCTCGCCTCGAGGTTTGCATAGTCGGTCACTCTCTTCTTGTACTTGGTGGCGTTCTCATTGCTCTTTGTATTGTCAGGCAGAGGCTCTCCGCCGTCATTTACAATCACGCCAAAATGCGGGTCAATATAGTCATAATCCTGGATATCGTACTTGTGGTTCGACGGCGACACAAATAGCGGGTTAAAGTAAATCGCATCTATTCCAAGGCTCTCAAGATAGTCCATCTTGTCAAGCACGCCCTGCAAATCTCCTCCATAGAAGTTGCGCACATCCATCGCAGCCGGGTACTCATCCCAGTTCGCAACGCGGTGGACAGGCTCGCCTATATATGCGTACTCGTTGTCCACAACGTCGTTGCTCGTATCGCCGTTGCAGAAGCGGTCAACATATATCTGATATATAACGGCTCCCTTAGCCCAGTCAGGTGTCTTAAAGCCCGGATTAATCACAAAATTGTAGGTAGGATTCAGCTCCCTGTAAGGGCCTGCCTGATTGTAATAGATGCTTGTACGTCCTACAATGGCATGAAAATAATACTCTGTGCGCTGCTCACCGAGCGTAAACTCAGCCGAATAATAGTCAAAATTCGAGTTAGTCATAGCCTTTTTCATGCGGTATGCCACACCGTTGACCACGACCTCAACACTGTCAACATTGTACTTGGCAGTTCTGAATTTGAGTGTGACCTTGTCGCCCGCCGAAGGCTCTTCCGGGCTTCTGTACTCCTGTGTCGCGTCTGCAAACATAGCGCGGTCGTTTAAAATAGGCTTCATATTGGAAAAATATGTGCTTCTGATTTCATTTCTTGATAAACCGGATAAATTCTTTGTAATTTTCATTAAAATACATAATCCTTTCACGCACTTGCTAACAATTTTTATATTATCATTTTAAATTAGTATGGGGGATATTTCAAGCAAAAAGAGTGTATTTTGGACAGAAAGTAAAAAGGACAGCTCACGACGCTGTCCTTTTTGGAGAAGGTATTTCATTTCTTATGGGGTGTAGCAAAAACTATATAATGTATTGGGGGGTTACGAGTATATATTAGCATGACCCTGTAAATAAGTGTTCACAAACATCACAAAATTTCAAAACTTTTTTTGTGTAAATTGTACATGATTTTTTCATCAAAATGTAACAACTTTCAATTTATCTTACATTTAACAAAGTTTTTCACTCTCACACCACAATTTTTTGCCGCCTTTGAGCACTTGTCTACGCCTCGAACAATGTGTCGAACTCCTCGCCCGTGATTTTCTCCTTCTCGATAAGAAGCTTTGCGCAGTCGTCAAGAACCTTGCGGTGCTTTACGATGATTGCCTTCGCCTTATCGTAGCAGTCGTCGATTATGCTCTTGACCTCCTGGTCAATGACGGAAGCCACGCCCTCGCCGTATGACTTGGTGTGCGCAAGGTCACGCCCTATGAACACTTCATCGTCGTCACTGCCATAGTTTACAAGACCGAGCTTGTCGGAAAATCCGTACTGTGTCACCATCGCCCTTGCGGTCTGTGTGGCCTGCTTGATATCCTGTGAAGCACCTGTGGTCACATCGTCAAACACAAGCTCCTCCGCTATACGTCCGCCAAGGCTCACAATAATGTTCTGTAACATCTTGCCCTTGGTGTTGAACATCTCATCCTTGCCCGGAAGCGGCATTGTATAGCCTGCTGCACCCGTACCTGTAGGGATAATGGAAATCGTGTGGACAGGGCCTACGTCCTTTAACTCATGGAATAAAATAGCGTGACCTGCCTCGTGGTACGCTGTTATGCGCTTCTCCTCGTCGGATATGAGGCGGCTCTTCTTCTCCTTGCCAATTCCAATCTTTATAAATGCCTGCTCTATATCTTTTCTTGAGATGAACTGTCTGTTGTGGGCAGCCGCGTTGATTGCCGCCTCATTCATAAGGTTCTCAAGGTCTGCACCCGCAAAGCCCGCTGTCGTCCTTGCAACCGTCTCAAGGTCAACGTCGTCGCCGAGCTTCTTGTTTCTGCTGTGAACCTCCAAAATTTCCTTGCGCCCCTTAACGTCAGGTCTTCCGACGACAACCTTTCTGTCAAAACGACCCGGACGAAGAATGGCAGGGTCAAGGATATCAACTCTGTTGGTCGCAGCCATGACAATTATGCCCTCATTAACGCCAAAGCCGTCCATCTCCACGAGGAGCTGGTTTAATGTCTGCTCTCTCTCATCATGTCCGCCGCCCATGCCTGTGCCTCTTCTTCTAGCCACGGCATCAATCTCATCGATAAAAATGATACATGGTGCATTTTTCTTGCCGTCCTCAAAGAGGTCTCTGACTCTCGACGCACCGACACCGACGAACATCTCCACAAAGTCGGAGCCGGAAATCGAAAAGAACGGAACTCCCGCCTCACCTGCAACCGCCTTCGCAAGGAGTGTCTTACCTGTTCCCGGAGGGCCTGTAAGGATAACACCCTTTGGTATTCTCGCACCTATATCTACATACTTCTTAGGGTATTTGAGGAAATCAACTATCTCCTCAAGCTCCTCCTTCTCCTCGGCAAGTCCTGCCACATCCTTGAAGGTCACATGTCCCGGAGCGTTAGGGTCAGTCATCTTTGCGCGGCTCTTTCCAAAATTCATCATCTTGGAGTTAGCGCCGCCGCCACCGCCGCCTGCCGCCTGTCTGTTGATTATGAGTGTAACCATAATCATTGCGACTGCTATAAGCAAAAACGGAAGTATCGTCGTGACAAAAATGCTCTCGCGCACAACATCGTTTACAACCAGCTTGATGTTGCCGTCAGCCACGACAAGGCTCGTCACATCATTTACATTTGTCACATTGAAGCGCTCAGAATTTCTTCCGCTCTCCGAAAACGTGACCTTGACTGTTCCCGTAGGAACCTCTGAGTTCTGGGAAATCTCAACTCTTGAAATATTTCCCTTGTCAAAATCGTTTAAAAAATCACTGTAGCCGTATGAGGAACTTGTCTTTCCGAATGAAGTCACACTCATGATAACATACATTATCACGAGAACTATCATCAGATAGATTATTCCTCCCCTGAATTGCTTGTTCAACTCTTTTCCTCCTCGAACTCAACCACACCTATATAAGGCAGGTTTCTATATTTCTGATTATAATCAAGACCATAGCCCACAACAAAAGCGTCAGGGATATTAAATCCGCAGTAGTCAACATTGACATCCTTGACAACGCGGCGCTCAGGCTTGTCAAGAAGTGTGCAAAGCTTGACACTTGCCGCCTTTCTGTCCCCTAAAAGCTTGACAAGGTGGCTTAATGTGCGCCCTGAGTCGATGATGTCCTCAACGACAAGAACGTCAAGACCCTCCACAGGCTCATCCAAATCCTTCTTGAGATTAATGTGACCTGTAGATGCAGTGCCCTCGTAGCTTGCAACTGACATGAAATCCATTGTGAGCGGAAGGTCAATTCTCTTGGCAAGTTCGCACATAAAAGGCGCTCCTCCCTTTAAAACGCATACAAGATGGAGCTTCTTTCCCGCATAGTCACGGGTAATCTGTGCCCCAAGTTCATCAATCTTTTTGTCGACTTCTTCTTCGGTCAGTAAGACCTTAACTGATTCTTTCATTTGCAGCCTCCATTTTATTTTTCTTTTTGTTTTAACTCAAGCTTTAGCAGTTCCCGCGTGTCCCTGTCAACCAGAAAATCGGCACATCTTCTGACACCTGCCGCCCACAGCACTCTGCTTCCTATGGCACACAGCCACACCTTGCCTCTGCTGTCTGCCGGCACCTTTGAATCTATGAAAATCTCCTTGAGTTTCTTTTTTCGCTCCCTGTGCTCCGGTTCTGCATAGCCTATAATCATGTAATCGCCCTCGGCGCGGTGACGCATCACAAGTTCATCCCCGCTCTCGACGATATAATGCCTTATTTTACCATAATCAAAGTATTTAGTACAGTTGTCATTCATTAAATTTTTATCAATTATATTTTCAAGCAACTGTGCATAATTCACATCCTCATATGCGTCGTCGGCATCCATGCGTATGACACTTTTTAAAATCATGCACTCATCGCCGTCGTCCGTATCATTTCTATTATTGCACGCATCAAGTAAAACAATTCCCTCATAGTCGCGCTTTGCAATGATATTTTTTGGAAGATTTATGCTTCTGCCGGACTGCCGCTCAAATAGTGCCACGCAAGCTGCGACATGCTTGTCCTCAAGGTCTTTTGCACCGCACAGGCTCTTTAGGGCATCATATATG
>JBNMKO010000061.1:0-20119 GCA_050874385.1 Eubacteriales bacterium | reverse complement strand
GTTCCTCAGCGACCCGCCAAACCAAAAAGGGCAGATTTCTCTGCCCCAGATTACTCAAAACACAAACAATCTGCATTTGCCAACGCCTTAATAACTTTCAGCGCATCTTCCGTAATTTCCAGTTGTGTTGCGGTTTCCGTATCCTGAATTACCGTAGCGCCGCCTAAATTGTTGACCATATAACGCATAGCTGCATTGTGTTCCTTGGTATAATAATTATCATAAAAAACTGTAATAATTTTCATAAAATGCCTCTCTTTTCTTTATTTTTCGCGGATTTGGCGGTAAAACCGCCATTTTCCGCTTATTTTTTAGGTTTCCGCTTCTGCTTTAAGTCAATTTCATATTTTTCCTCATCGATTGAGAAAGAAATTAGCTTTCCTACGTTCAAAACCTCTACATTTTCTGCAAAATTCGGTAAAAGTGCCGCAATTTCACGTATAACCATCTCTTTTGTTGGATTTTCTTTCCGGCAACGCTCTTTTTGTGTCTTTTTTTCTACCTTGCTGGTTGCACTTGCCTGATGAATAGTTGCTGTTATGCGGTTCTCTTTTGCTTTTTTCTCAAGGGCTTCTTGTTCATCATTCTCAAGATATCCTTCATCTTCAAGCCACATTTGTATAGCTTCTTCTTTTGTAAGCTCAAGACTTTTCATTGACCGCTCAATATCAGCATCTGGTATGCGGATACTCTTTCCATTCAGATTATATGTCATAGCACCATTTCCTCTCTTTTATTTTATAAATAAATTATAACATAAAAATTTTTAAAAATCAATAGGAAAATTTAAAAATTTTCAAGTTATGAGGAAGAGGGTGGGGCAAAAGCCCCTAGTCCTCATTCTCTGTGCTATCTTCTGCTTTAGGCAGAGAAAAGTATGCCTTTTTCTTTTCCTCGGTACGAACAACCTCGCCAGCGTCTACCAGTTTCTTCATAAGAGAAGAAAGTTTCTGATTCGTCATAGCGATAACTTTCTCGCCATCTTTGGTAGTTTCGGTATAGGACTGAAGTCTTACATCTGTCAGTAATTCCGTAATAGTTACAGGTTTATCCAGTTCGCCCAGTACTTCCTTAATAACGTTAAGAGTTACAGCATTAGCCGCCTGTGTCGATGTAGCTTTGCTCTTGCCAGACTTCTTATTTAACAGCTCTACCTCATGGTCAAGGAAGGCTACGATATCTGCCTTATTGTCAGCACCGGATGCTTCTACGATATCCTTTACGATTGCGAAATACTCTTTCTTTGTAATTTTGTTGTTTGCCATGTTCACTACCTCTTTCTTTCTTTATTTGTTTTTTGTTGTTCCTTATGTATTTATTATATCATAAGGCTTTTTATTTGTCAAGCATTTTTTTTATTTTTTTTAGGAAGTTTTTTCAGTGCTTTTCTTTTTTATCTCCCTTGCTTATGTATTTATTATATCATAAGCAGTTTTCTTTGTCAAGACTTTTTTTAATTTTTTTGAGATTTTTTTAACTGCCTTGACTTTCAGTTCTCTATCTCTCTTTTGATAATACAAGTATACCACGTACAAGAGGGGATTGCAATAGTCAAATTGCACAAAATTCGGGATAAAATTTTGTGCAACTTTTTTCAAAAAATACTTGACAAAATTGCCAGAGTGTGGTACAATGGAAGATTCGGCACGCGGCGACCCATCGCGTGCCGCCAAATAAAAAAAGAGCTTGTTTAACCAAGCTCTTTGCAATGCGCCTTTACAAATTCATCTTCATTATTGTAGAAATCCTTTTCCATCTGTGCGATTGTATCGTAGCAGTCAATTACTTCCCAAATCTGATAGCCAATATTTTCCTGAACACATTCCTCGATGTACTGGCTATACTCTTCGGTGTCCGGTTCCAGTCCGTCATTTTCAGCACTGTCTGCAAAATCTTCCATAATTGAACTATAAGATTCCATCACTTCTCTAGACTCTTCGGAAGCCCATTCCTCTGCCTGTTGAATGTTGTCTACCTCAACAATTAGATGATGTTCAATTCCATGTAAACCACCGTAAGTATTTTCAAAAGCATGAATAGCAACTACCACTTTTCATTCCTCCATTTTATTTCATTTTTAATGGAGCTGGACTTCCTTTCCTAAGCAACCGACTTCTTTAGCAAGAACCCTATCACCTGTACCTGTTGGAAGTCCGACACTCCCTTTCTTTTTATGTATTTATTATACTATATCTTTTATTGATTGTCAAGTATTTTTAAAAAGTTTTTATTTAAGTAAGCAGTTTTATTATAACTGCTTACTTTCACTTACAAAAAACTTTGCACTATGTTTTTTTGCTAACTCTCTTACAAAAGCACTTTCTTTTTGAGTTGCACAATAAATATTAAATACGCTATATTTACCCACATTTGTAATATAGTTATAAGGGATAGATAATTCATCTAATTGTCTTGCTAAAATCAGGGTTTTGGCAGATTTAAGAGTAAGCTCAACTTTCCATAATTTATCTTTTCTCATTTTCTCTTCTAGCCACTTAACAATAAAAACTCCAATTAAATTACAAAAAAAAGTTATTGTTACTTTTTGCCACAATGGAAAATCCGCAACAGTATAAATCAATACTACATTATAAAAGCCATAATATCCCGCGGAAATCAAACTTGCAACTGTCTTTCCACTTTTTATAGTGACAATAGATTTAATGGTGGACAGTATTACATTGACAATAGTTAAAATACTAAAAATAGCAAGTGTGTTCATTTTTTATCCTCTCTCTTTCATTTGATAAATTAAGTATACCATTAACGGGATTAAAAGTCAACTGTCAAATTGCACAAATTTCATCTCAAAATTTTGGTAAAGATTATTACTTGACAAACTCGGGGCGCCGCAGCCATTGGCGCCCCGCCAAATCCTTCTAGTAAAATTGCACAAAAAACGGATTGCATTTTTGTGCAATCCGCTGATTTTTATTTCTTTTTTCTGTGTTTAGTTAGTATCAAAGAATATTCATTTTCACCAACTGTAAAGGTAATTTCTTTTTGTTTATTGGTTATTTTGACGTTTTCCGCTCCCTCAATAGCCTTTGCGTCAGGTTTAACGAATCTTGTCAGTTGGTGCGCCACACTTTCAATTATTGCTATCTTTTCCGCGTCTATCTTTGGTGTGCGGTTTGTCGGTTTATTTTCCTTGACTTCTCGTTCATATCGCTTACAATCAATTTTTGCTTTTATTTCCATTTCTGCCATTTCGGTGGCTTCCTCGTATGTAACAGGTTCGCCATCTTTAGCACATTCTGCCATTATTTGTTTTATTAGCTTTTCTTTATCCATGCGGTTTTCCTCCTGTGAGGGGCTTTAAAGCCCCTCATAAATTCCAATAATTTTTGTCCAGTAGGTTTTCTGTCCTCTTGTTCCGCACCCATCCGCTAATGCTTCGCCGTTGTTTGCATCAATATACATTTCTAAGGCTTCTCTAACAACTCCCTTATATTTCGGTTGTTTTTCTTTCACATAATCGTATGTTGTGCCTAATTCCCTAAATGGGAAAGCTCCTAATCCTGGTTCAACTTTACCCTTTTTCAATGCTTTTGTTAAAATTGCCATTTCAATAAGGGCATCACTCAATGCGGTATGGTCTTCTGTAAAATCGTGCTTATTCATAAGGTACTGGAAAGAGGTTTCTGCACTTGTTTTGAAGTATGTTGCACTTGCGGTAAGCAATTTATTCTGTAAGCAGTAGTTGCGGTATTTGTCGATATTGATAAGTCTTTCACAAGCTACACCCCACAAGTCAACAATCGGATATTTCTTTCCTCTTAATTCAAAGTATGGCTGTAAATATTCAGGGTTATCGCTATCATCCTTACCCTTGATGATTTTTTCGCATTTCTTTCGCTGGTCTTTTTCCCATTCGTTATAATCCGCACTATAAAGGTGCTTGATATATCTTTCAGTGAATGGGATTGCTTTCTTGAAATCAAAGCAAGCATTATATGCAGTTGTTAAGTCGCACATATTCAAGTCTGAAATAAGAATTGCTATAATATCATTCCAGTTAGCTGATAAAATCTCACCCTTTGCTAATAAATCCATATATATTGGACGTTTATTACAATAGTACGCCGTATTAAAAACATTTGGCACGAAAAAGGTTTCCTGTACCAGATAATTCACTTTTTTAATTACATTACCTTGTCTGTCAGAAACAACCCACCCTATATCATATACAAGGGGCTTTGCAATAGCAACTTTCTGTTTTTGAGCCGCATTTTTGCATAACTCATTTGCAAACGGTAAAGTCGCGGTTTCCGTGTCCAGTGTTAAATAAAATTTTTTCTTTGCCATAAAAATCACTCTCTTTCTGTCCTCGCCGGACTATATAGGTTTTTGTTTTCTGTAAGGTTTTATCTTCCTTACATTTACTATTATATCAGATGTGGTTTAGATTGTCAAGAACTTTTTTGATTTTTTTTAAGAATTTTTTTGATGTGGTTTTTGTTGCTTTCCTCATCTGATGTATTTATTATAGCATGAGGACAGAAAGAAGTCAAGCAAAATATTGCACAAAAATCATTCATTGTTTTTGTGCATTTTAACGAATCGAACGAGTGTTCGAGAACATCTGTTCATTGTGCAATTTGCACAATTTCGGGATTGTAAATTTATACATTTTGCCTATTGACAAGCGCCGAAAAATGTGCTACAATAAAAGATTAAGGTAAAGCGGCGCGTCATGACCCGCGACGCGCCGGCAAACAAAAAAAAGAGCGGTTTTAACCGCTCTCTGCCATTGCCATTTTCTCGGCTCTACGCTTTGCAAACACAGCCTGAATTTTCGCAAGTCGTTTCGGGTCAGGTTTACTCCGCTCCACAATCGGAGTATACTTAGGAATAACAGGGAATCCAGTATCCGCAGATAAAATCTGTGCCGCTTGATAAGTGGTAACTTCTTTTTTTCCAACCATGTAAGTAAGTTTTGTCATTTTTATTACCTCTCTTTCTTTTGATAATTTAATTATATCATAGCTTTTTAGAAATGTCAATACTTTTTTGAAATAAGAGTGGCGCCCCTCTTATTAGCTTTCCTTTTCTATTTTTTTACTCCGTTAGAAAGAATAACCAAAGAAAGTACGGTTAATATTTTCATTTGTGTTATCCGCATAAAGAAAATATCAAAGAAACTTGCGGTAAAACTTAATCATTTAAAAAGAAAGAAACCATTTGGGGAGAAAGAAATATTTTCCTTTTCTCATTGTTTAAGTATAATTTTAATAAAGATATTTTATATTAAATTTAATGCGGTGGACTTCTCATATATAATCACTCTCCTATCTATAATAACCGCTAAAATCTAAAATTATCGGTTTGTCATTTTTATAACCTATATTTGCACCATGCAAGTCATTGATTTTGTATTCTTTTATAAACTCACATAGCTTTTTAGTTATCTGCTTTCCATAAAGGGAAATTACTAATTTACCCCATGTTGTATCTAAATCTCTGTCATAACTACCGCCTATACGAAAACCTTTTTCCATTTTACAAAAAATACGATTTGTTACAGTACGAGCGATTTTCCGATAATATTGTCTTTTATCATAACTGCAATCCTCTACAGAATAGTCAATCTTATCTTGTATTATAACAGTTACATCGCCCCATTTCCCCATTATTTCAGTCTTAGGAAAGAGGAAGCCCAATCCAGCGTCTACTGCACAAGCATAAATATGGCACTCTTTTATGCTTTCGCTATTATCATCATCACAATCATAAGACCACTTCACTATAAAGTCTGTATCGTCCTGAAATACAAGACAAATTTTAGTCGCTCCACCACATACGCGAACCAGATTTCTATATCCTAATTCTTCTATGCGGTTATCTACATTATATTCATTCATGTAAGATGATAACTCTAATTTATCTAACAATTCCATGACTTCTGCTCTTGTCATTTCTGTCTCCCTCACTTTCTATAACTATTATATCATGCGGTGGGCGGTTTGTCAAGAGTTTTTTAAACTTTTTTATATTTTTATTTCGCTCTCTTGTTTCCCTCACCTTGTAAATTAAGTATATCAAATTTCGGGATAGAAGTCAACTGTAAAAATGCACAAAATTCACAGCCAAAATTTGTGCATAATTACCACTTGACAAAGGCGGCTCGCCACGCCCCATGGCGAGCCGCCCATGCAAAAAAGGCTACCCGAAAGGGTAGCCCTCTGCCTATTGCTTATTCATTTTCACTGTCCTCGGTAGGCTCTCCCTCTACTTTAGGTAAAGAGAAGTATGCCTTTTTCTTTTCCTCGGTACGAACAACCTCGCCAGCGTCTACCAGCTTTTTGACCATAGAGGACAACTTCTGATTTGTCATAGCTACGGTTACAGAGCCATCTTTGCTCTCTTCCTCGTATGATGCTAACCTTGCGTCTGTCATCATTTCCGTAATGGTTACAGGTTTTGTCTGGTCTGCCAATACTGCTTTGATAGCGTCTAAAATTGCTCCGTGTGCTTTCTTGGTCTTAGTTTCCTTGCTCTTGCCGGACTTCTTATCCAACAACTCTACCTCATGGTCGATAAATGCGGTAGCCCCTGCTTTATCAGCATAGTCACTCTTTTCCACCATAGCTTTCAGAACCTCAAACCAATCCTTTTTTGTCATTTTCTTTTCTGCCATTTTCATTACCTCTTTCTTTTTTTTTATTTGTTTTTCTTTACATCTTTATTTTACCATATTCAGTTTTATTTGTCAAGAGTTTTTTTCTTTTTTCTCAATCCTCTATGGGAAGAAACTACTCAACGTAGTTCCCAGCCACCGAACGTACCGTGCCGTCCTCATTAAAGAAGATGACGTTATCCTGAATAACACGAATACCCAGACGCCGCATATCAGACCGGAACGTGTAATCATTTCTCCACTTTTTCAGAAAATCGACTTTGCTCATTCTTGTTACCTCTCTTTCATTTGATATATTTATTATAGCATATTTGGTTTGGTTTGTCAAGCACTTTTTCATTTTTTTTATTTTTCTTTTTCAGTGCTTTTTATTTCCCTCACCTTGTAATAATAGTATAGCATGAGGTAGACCAAACTGCAATAGTCAAATTGCACAAAATTTAAGCGCAGTTTTTGTGCAATCTGCCCGAACATACGTTTTGTGCAAAGTGCCGAAATTTTGGGATAATCTTTGTGCAATTTTACCACTTGACATCGAGCGAAAAATGTGCTACAATAGAAGATTATGCAAAACTCGGCGCGCATCCTACGTCACCGCGCCGCCAAATTAAAAGTCAATATGCAATATGCACAAAAATCAATTTTTATTTTTGTGAAAATCGCTGAAAATAAAATTATACCATATATTTTGTATATTTTGAATTATAAAATTTTTCTCCACTTTGTAACTCATGATAGTAACCAAATATATCTTCTATCGGAGTATTTACACAAGATGCCATAAAACAAAAACTAATAGCCTGCTTACTTTCAAAACCATATTTATTTATTATATCTTTAGCCATATTCTCTATCATATCTATTCTCCTATAAGGCGGAAGTTATGCAACCTCCGCCTTATTCATTTTTTATTTTATTACTGTAAGTCCTCTTTCAACTAAATATTGAATTGCTTTTTCGCCATCATGATATTTCATTACTCGTTTAATAGATGGGTTATCTTCCTGATAGCGTATAGTCAGTGTAATATGCAAGTCAGATGTTTTCCATTCTTTAACATCTCTATAATCTTTCTTAAACCAATGGTCTGTAAAGAATGATACCACACGACCGCGTTTAAAGTTCCATATATTAAATTTAAAGCAAAGAGCATATTTGTGATACATCTCATTCAAATTATCCCATGTTATAGCAATATCTTCTTCAATCGGCGCTTTATCAAAACAGCTATATCCATATTCCTTACCTATCTCAATCCCATTATGATAGGTGGTATAGTAAACATGGTAAAATCTCAACATACAATCACCTCTTTCTATACATTCATCAGCACGCTATATAACCAAATGATATATAACATGGTTTCCTCGATATCCTCGCACACTCTGCAAAAGTTAATTGTTGCCGCGCTCTCAAAACCATACTTCCGCACTATATCATCCATCATTTTTTTCTAACATTTTCATATCCTCCTTTTGTTGGGGCTGGTGGCTTAAGCCACCAGCATATTGATAAGTTGCTCTATAACATTTCGCTTTGCGTCAATCGCTTGTCTTTCCTGTCCTCTTGTAGATTTCAGAAAGCTTGCTCGCACATCGTCATTATCATCAATCAGTATGGACAAATCGTCCTTGATGAAGTTCTGTTTCGGTGTTCCATACTTGATAACATGAACCTCGTCATATGGAAAGCCGTGACTGTTCAGCCAATCAAGTTTGGCACGCTTGACCGCCTTGTTATACTCTTTTGTTGCGTTCATACTGCCCCATGATACTACCATGATACGATATCCCATCTCATGGAAGATATTCAGTATGACGTTAAGTGTATCCATGTCATACATCGGCTTTGCTTCGCGGTATGGTGTAGCATCCTCTGCTCTCAACCTCTCCAACCAGTTTTCCACCGCATATAAATCAGCGATAGTTCCGTCCATGTCAAAAATCAATGCTTTACTCATATTATCTACCTCTCTTTCTTTTGGTGGCGTGTGGGCTATGCCACCCACACGTCATTGCAGTCGTCTACTATGAAAATGCCATATTCAGCAACGAACTCTTTCATAAAGTTGATAGGTGTGGAATACATCTTGCTATATAATTCATTCACTATACCAACCATATCCCGACACTCGCCATCAACCTGTTCATCCTTATAGCGGATTTCGTCCTCGATTTCACAAAAAGCTGTATCGCCAAATTCATGTGTCTTGCGGAACTCTTTACGGGCTTCAGATATACCGGACCAATCCTCATACATTTCATCTATGAGCTGTGCTATATCATCAAGAGTTTCTTCGATATGGTCTTTGATTGTGGACATAATATCCCCATATTCACTATACTTTTTTCCCTCTGCCATTTGCGCGGTCTGGTCATAAAGTACCTTATAATTCTTATATGCCTGTGCCCATTCTCTTAATTTCTCTACATCTTTAACCTCGATATTCTTCATTTTGTTTTCCTCTCTTTCTTAATTTCTATATTTATTATAGCACTTTCAGTTGAGTTTGTCAACAACTTTTTTATTTTTTTTGATTTTTTTGTTTGCTTTGTTGTTCCCTCATCTGATAATACTATTATAACATACCTAAATGAATTTGCAAGTCTTTTTTTTCAAAAAAAATGCACAAAAAGGAAAACTTTTTTGTGCAACATTCACAAATTTAAAAAACCATTTGTGCAATCTTCACAAAAAAGACGGCGGAAATGCTTTTCATTTGTGCAACTTTTTTACAAGAAAACTGTAATTTAACAATTAGGCATTTTGCACAAAAACAAAAAAATTTTTTGTGCAAAATGTTGAAATTATTGTTAAATTTTTAACAATCTCGCCTCTGTGGTACGTTAATACTTTAATGTATTAAAATGTCAGAATTGTCTGACAATTTTATACTTCAACGTACTAAAGTGAACACTTGTTCACTTTAATGCTTTACCGTGGTGAAGCGAACAAGTGTTCGGGAACACATGTTCTGTACAAAATGCACAAAATCCGGAGCAAAAATTTGTGCACTATTACCACTTGACAAACTCGGCGCGCCTCGGGCGTCGCCGCGCCGACAAAACGAAAGGACTGAGAAAACTCAGTCCTGAATTGAAATTAAAAATTGTCCATTAGAAATAGAAAATGTAAATGAGTATTGATTTTCTTCCAGAAATTTCTTCACTTTCTCAAATGCTTCCTTCTTTGTAAATAACATTGACATAGCGTTTACCTCTCTTTTCTTCATTTCGGGATGGAATTTTCATGCGGCAGTTTGCGTTTTTTGCACAAAAATTCTCGACTCATGTTACTTTGGAGCAGAGCCGACTCGCACATGACCGTGCGCGATGTCGCTTGAATTATTTCAAGAATGTAGCAATCGCTTTGAAACATACGTCCGCATTGTCTTTAGAGTGAGTATCTTCTTGCTCAGCAAACTGATTCATTGCAGATGAAAGCAAGTCTTTAACAGATACGAACTCAAGAACAAGTTGCAAAGCAGCTAACTCATTTAAGTTAATATTGCCCATTGCTCTAACTCCTTTCTCTTATTCACTTTTCATATATATATTATAACAAAAATTTTTAAAAATATCAACAAAAGAAAAAAAGAAGCTAGATTACTCTAGCTTTCTTCCTAGTATATCATAATGGTCATAGTATCTATAAATTGATGTTACTTTATGTATTGGTTGTTGTGAACCATCATATATTACATGGCAACCAATGAACTTACCACCACATCTCTCTATCTCTTCCTTTACTACCTGCGCGGTTTTGCCACTAAAGTAGCTATCATCTAAGAACAAGTAGCTTTCTCCCTTTTTAATAAATTGAGATAAGTCACAAATTTGATTGCCTTTTCTTAATCCACCTTGAACCAGCAAATCGACCGCTAAGCCATAGTTATGGAGACATAGACCGAACTCCCCGCTTGCTATAGTATGAATTTCTTTGAACTGCTCTTGTGTTGTATCAATGAACTCAACTAACACTTCTTTATCAAACTTAACCATTTTATCTAACTCATCAAAGAACGCTTCTCCACCAATATATCTTTCTAAACAAATGTTTACTTTGTCAAATACTTTCTTCATTACTTTATACATCCTTTCTTTTATTATATTATCTTATGGTGCGGAAGAGCTTATTGCTCTTCCTTCACCCAACCACGCTCTCTTTTTATCCGCTCATATCTTTCAGCGTTTTCTTTTTCTATCTTTTCCTTATCATATACTCTCATTTTACATCTTGTATATCCATATTGTTTTAAATGGTAGCTTTGCCATAGTCGCTTAATACATATCTTCTGTATCCCTTTAGTCTGTATCTCTTTCTTATGGTCTATGAAGTATTGCTCACTCTCTACATCTACCAGACAGCTTACTGGTCTATACTTTCCTGTATTACATAATAATGTTACTTGTATTTGTATCATCTTTACCTCTCTTTCTTTGTGTTGTGATGAAGTCTTATGCTTCATCACAACCTGTTAATGTATCAATGATTGTAAGTGCATAGCTCTGTGCATATGACTGTGTGCCCATAACATTATATACTCTATCAGTGCATGATAAGCTTATAGCACACCTTTCCCCATTGACTGTTACCTTGTAAGCGATTCCTTTGTAAGTTTTCATTTTGTGTACCTCTCTTTCCCTCTCTTGATGATACTAGTATACCATAGCCCCATAGAGAAGTCAATGTACAATGTGCACAAACTTATATCAATATTTTTGTGCAACATGCACAATCGAACAAGTGTTCTGGGATGCCAATGTTTCACGTGAAACATGCCTTGTTAGTCTCAACTAACCGAACACCTGTTCTACACGCAAATTCGGCTCGCCACAGACAGCGCCGAGCCGATGAACAATAATTGAACAAAAGATAAATAAGTAATTATTTCTCTTTCATCTTTACTTTATTTTATAATAATTTTATTACTTTATCAAGAGATGAACAAAATAAGAGAACAACTCAAAGAACGCGCGGTTGTAGCTTGTTAGTTCTATTTGACTGGGCGTGTCTGCGTGAAGCCTTGCAGATTTTTTCTCTCAACATTCCGAACGTACTGAACTTTTACCCCGGGGTGTATTTCGGGATAAAAATTTTTTTGATTTTGTAAAAGTGCTTTGCCACGTTCAAAAAATCTCCAAATGACCTTTGAAAATCAAAAGACGAAGCAAAGCACTTATTATTTAATACGATATCCATTTATATATGATTTATCAAATTCCCAGTTTCGTTCGAGAGCCGCCATACTTTCATATGGACGGCTCAAACCCCAAAGCTCTTTTACCCAAAGCCAATTTCGATTTCCGCCTTGTATAATATTTTCCTTCTCATCATCATCAGATAGCCATCCGCAAACCGTTATCTAATATTATGCTTACTCCAATTAATCTTTTCATATTATAATCTCTTTATGTATTTAATAAATTTTTTAATAATGCAGTTCTAGTTACTAATCCAACCCCTCCGGGAACGGAAGTGATTTTAATATGTTCATCATTATACATATTTTTATTACAATCTCCGCACATTTTACCATTGCTATCAAAAGCAATTCCAGCATCAACAACAATGGTTTGCGGTTTTATCATTTTAGAGGTAATAAGATTTTCTTTTCCAACTGCGGAAATAACTATATCCGCGGATAAAGTCATATCGCTCAAAGATGGTGTTGAGGAGTTACAAGAAATAACCGTTGCCCCTTCCCGCATTAACATTGGAACAAGCGGAAATCCAACCAATGGTCCTTTCCCAACAACTGTAATAACAATGCCTTTAAAATTTTCTTTTTTAGTTACCCATTTTAATAAATCAATAATCCCGCTAGGAGTGCATGGATTATGAATACTGTCTTTTTTAAACCCATCTATATCTTGCGTCTGAGAAATATAACTTAATATTCTTTGCTCATTTTTTTCAGACATGTAGCATGGCTTTTGTAATATAACTCCATCATAAGAATTAGCTTCTTGTGACAGAAAATTACAAATAGCATTTTCCTCCCCAATATCAAATTTCTTTAATTGCGCGGAAAAACCAACTTCTGCACAATCTGCAATTTTTCCTTTAATATAAGCATTGCTTGCTTTATCATTTCCAACTTGTAAAATTAACAGTTTTTTATTAACATTTTGCTGTTTGATAAAATCTTTCTGTTCTTTTACAAAATCTTTTACATTTATAACCATATTTTTATCTTTCCTTTTCCTTGTAAAGTAATTTTTCCATTCATCGCGGAAACAATCAAATCATCCGACAGCCCCATAATTATCACCTTTCTTTTATATTTATATTATATCATTTAATTTTAATAAAATCAATTAAAGTAGAATTTATTTAACTAAAAAATCTGAAGATTCGGGTTTTAAATCTTTTATACTTAAAATATTTAATTGTGTATATGGTATTCTAATAAGAGGAATATTATTATCTTTACACCATTGATTTTTTATATTATCTGATTTTCTAATATTTTCTAATTGCCCAAAAAATCCTCCATTTTCTTCAAAATGTTGAATACCATCAAATTCAATTAAATATTTATTATCAACATAAAAATCAAACCTATAATATCCATCTTGTTGGCTTTTAAATGTTGTAAAAACTTTTTCTATTTCAAAAGAAATATTATTTTGCAATAATATGCACATAATTAAAAATTCTCCAACTGAAGCTCTTTTCATATTATTATACATTGATTTTAATTTCAATATATTTTGTTTATTTTCTTTTTCTTCTTTTTGAGATTGATTTTTATATACTGGTGCCATTGCTAATTCTGTAGATGTTTTATAAATTATTTCTCCATTATCTGTTTTACATTTCCAATTATTATTCATTCTTTCAATGACTTCATAATTATCAAATTTTTTGCCTAAATAATTTATTTTATATTTTCGTTTAGAATTTTTTCCACAATTTGTTTTTTTACCATTTCTTAATATATCTCCTCTAACTATAATTTCTTCTCCGCAACATTCACATCTACATTTCCATGCTGCAAAATGATTTATTGAACCGGCTCTTTCTAAAACTTTTAAATCTCCAAATTGTTGATTAGTTAAATCTATTGCTTTTCCCATTTTATACCTCCAAAAATATTTTTTATGCTATATTATAAGAAAAATAAAGATTATATATTATATAACTTTGACTGAGTTGACAAATGAAAAAATTTGTGCTATACTATAGATAGAGATATAAAGGAAGGAGAGCTTTTATGGCAGATAAAGACAATAAAAGTTCATATCTTTCTGAGGATGAAGAATTAAATGATGATGTTATTCAAGAGGAGAATGAAAAACTTGAAAAACAAATCATTGAAGAGGATATTAAGCCTAGTAGGAAGCTAGATTATTCCTTACAAACACCGGAAGAAAGAAATGAATTGGTGAAAAAAATAATTGATGAAACGCCTCCTGAACAGCTTACTAATAAATATTTAGAAATTTTAAGTGATTATATTATTTTTGCAATGGATAAAGAAGAAAGAAAACAAAAAAAGATATTAACTGATAATAGAATGGTAACTGTTAACAAGAGAGAGACGTCATTTCAAGGATTGGCGGGACAGCTTGAAAATGGAGAAGATGGTATATATAATATGATTGCAAATGACAAAAATATTATCTTTACTCCAAAAATTTGCATTACACAAAAAGATGTAGATGAAATTCCCGCGCTAAAAAACTTAAAAAAGGCGATTGAAATAGTAGAAAAACAAGAAAAGGCGGCAACTGGTAAACGCAAATTTATGTTAAAAAAACAATTAATTGAAATGCGACAAGACCAGTATGTAATTAAAAATTCTTATCGTCAACCTATGTATTTTACTAATGCAATCAAAAGTTTTTCAAAGACAAATTTTGATGAAAAGATAGAAATTACCAAAGATGGTGAAGTTAAAAGTGATGGATTAGTCTCATTTTTTAATTCAAAGCATATTTCAGCATTACTTTGTAATTATTCTAAGTTAAAAGAGGATTCATGGGGTAAATTTTGGACTGATTCTTATTTTTTAATGGAAGACTTAGATGCTTTAATCGAAAGAACATTAAAAGATGATTATCCGCTTTATTATGACCTTTTGATTTATAAAATTGATGGTAAACAAAATATTGAAATTCAAGCACTTTTGAATGAAAAACATGGAATTAAACACTCTGTAGAATATATTTCTTCACTTTGGCGTAATAAAATACCGAAATTGTTAGCAGAAAAAGCTCAAGAAGAATATATTGTTTGGTATTATACTAATCAAGAGTATGGAAAATGGAAAAAATGCTCTAGATGCGGACAAATTAAGTTAGCTGATAATAGATTCTTTTCAAAAAATAAAACGAGTAAAGATGGTTTTTACAGTATTTGTAAGTGTTGTAGAAACAAAAAGAAATAATTGAAAGGAGTGTTGATATGGCAACTACTTGTACGTGTCAAAGATGTGGTAAAACAATGGATGAAAAGCAGTTTTACAAAGACAGAGTGGGAAAACGAACAGACCTTTGTAAAAAATGTTTAACTGCGCATGTTGATTGTTTTAACCCAGATACTTATACATGGATATTAGAAAAGTTAGATTTTCCATATATACCACAAGAGTGGAATATATTAAGAGATAAAGATTATGCTAAAGACCCAATGAAATTAAGTGGAACTGCTGTTTTTGGTAAGTATCTTGCTAAAGTTCATTTGAAACAATTTAAAGACCCTGATACTGGAGAGCAGTATGGTTGGGCAGATAGTGAAAAGTTACAAGCTAAATATGGTCAAAAAGCACAAGAAGAAATAGAGGCTCAACAAAGATTTGAACAAGAAGTCCAAGAGCAATATGATAAAGGGGAAATATCAGAAGCACAATATAAGACGCTTATGAGTACAGAAACTCAAAACGCGGTTGCTCCTATGATGGGGCCACCACCTGGATACATAGGTAATGATAATCCGTTTAACGAAGATGGATTTATGAGTGAAGATGAGTTAATTGACCCTGCGGCAGACCTCACTGCTGATGATAAATTATATCTTGCGATGAAATGGGGTAGATTATATAAACCTAATGAATGGGTGGAACTTGAAAAGAAATATACTGAAATGATGAACTCATTTGATATTCAAGATTCAGATACAACTGGAACACTTATTCTTATTTGTAAGACATATCTAAAAATGAATCAAGCTATTGACTGTGGAGATATGGATGGATATCAAAAACTTTCAAGAGTTTATGATTCTTTACGTAAATCTGCTAAGTTTACAGCTGCGCAGAATAAAGAATCTAAGAATGATTATGTTGATTCTGTTGGTGAATTGGTTGCGATTTGCGAACGTGAAGGTTTCATTCCGCGATTCGCTACAGATATTCCTCAAGATAAAGTTGATATTACTTTAAAAGATATGAATAACTATGTTAAAAAATTAGTTACTCAAGATTTAGGTTTTGGTCAGCAAATTGAAGATTCTATTAAAAAATTACAAATTCAAAAAGAAATGCGTGAAGCTGATGATGGTTTTGATTTTGATGATGATAAAGAATTAGAAACAGAAGATTATGAAGAATATTTTGAAGAAATTCAAGAGCAAAAAGAAAAAGATTTAAAAGTAATGTATGGAACTAATGGAAAAGAGGAGGAAAATTAAATGGCTCTATCAGATTTAATGGAACTCTCTCTTTCCAAAGGGAAGAAAATAGGTTTATCAGAAGAACGTATTAAAGAGCAGATACCTGCTTTGAGACAATACGTTTCTTTTTGGCGTGAATATCCAGATATATTTGTAGATTTTTTATGTGGTGAAAATCCTGAACATTTTCAACTATATTTTTATCAAAGAGTTTTTTTACGCGCGGTTATGCGACATCGATATGCCTATGCAACATTCCCTCGTGCATACTCAAAATCATTCTTATCAGTTTTAATTTTAATGATTCGTTGTATCTTATATCCCGGAAGCCATTTGTTTGTTACAACTGGTGGTAAGGAACAGGCGGCTGGTATTGCAAAAGAAAAAGTAGAAGAGTTATGTAAACTTATACCAGGCATTAAAAATGAAATTGACTGGACGCGTGGTGTATCTAAATCATCTAAAGATAATGTAGAATATATCTTTAAGAACAAAAGTAAACTTGATATTATGGCAGCAAGACAATCTTCTCGTGGTAAGCGTGCAACTGGCGGACTTGTAGAGGAGTGTATTCTTGTAGACCAAACAATGTTAAATGAGGTTATTATTCCTACTATGAACGTTAATAGACGTTTACCAGATGGAACAAGACATGAAGAAGAGGTTGTTAATAAAAGCCAAATCTTTGTAACGACTGCGGGTTGGAAAAATACTTTTGCTTATGAAAAGTTACTTCAAACTCTTATTCAGCAAATTATTGAACCAGATGAGGCTATTGTATTAGGTGGAACTTGGCGAGTCCCAGTTATGGAAAAATTGCTTCAGAAAAGTTTTATTGAAGAACTTAAACTTGATGGAACTTATAATGATGCTTCATTTGCTCGTGAGTATGAATCAGAGTGGAGTGGAGACGCAGAAAATGCTTTCTTTTCATCTGAAAAAATTGATAAATATAGAGTTTTGCTTCAGCCTGAATATGAATTTAGTGGACGTTCTTCTAAATCTGCTTATTATGTTTTAGGTATTGACGTAGGTCGTAAAGGATGTACAACCGAAGTTTGTGTTATCAAAGTAACTCCGCAACCTCAAGGAAGTTCATTGAAATCTTTAGTTAATATTTATTCTTTTGATGAGGAGCATTTTGAACAGCAAGCTATTAATATTAAAAAACTTTATTATAAATATAGAGCGCGAGCTGTTGCTATTGATGCTAATGGTCTAGGCATTGGTCTTATTGACTATATGGTAAAGGGGCAAGAAGATGTCGATGGAACCTATTTTCCACCTTTTGGAGTAGATAATGATGAAGAAGGTTTCTATAAGAAGTTTAGAACTGACGATATGGAAAAAGATGCTTTGTTTTTAATTAAAGCTAATGCCCCAATTAATACAGAAGCACATACGTATGTTCAAACACAGCTATTTAGTGGAAAAATCAAATTGTTAATTGATGAACAAGCAGCAAAGAATAAGTTAATGGGAACTAAAGCTGGACAAACAATGGACCCAAATAAGAGAGCTGAATATTTGAAGCCTTTTGTTCATACAAGTATTTTACGAGAGCAAATGCTCAATCTTGTAGAAGAAAATGAAGGTGTAAATATTATTTTAAAACAATCTACCAAGAGTGTAAAAAAGGATAAATTTTCTGCTTTTGAGTATGGATTATATTATATTAAGCAAGAAGAAGAGAGAAAACGCAAAAGAAGACATGGTAATATAGCACAGATGATGTTCTTTACTTAAAGCTTGGGTAGAAATAATAAAGTTAGTTAAAAGTTTTTTAAAATACACTATGTAAGGAGGACACAAATGAGAGCATCAAGAGGAGAAATTAAAATAGAAGAGATACTTGAGGAAGCTGGATTAAACTTCCAAGAGGAATATAGTTTCCCTGACCTTGTAAGTACTAACGGGCGTGCATTGAGGTTTGATTTTGCTGTCTTTGATGATAATGATGAATTAGACTTTTTAATAGAGTTCCAAGGAATACAACATTATGAAGCTAAGAGTAAATTTGGCGGATTGTCAGGCTTACGTAAACAGCAATTTAATGATATGCAAAAAAGGGAATATTGTAGAAAACATAATATTACCCTTATTGCCATTCCTTATTGGGACGAAAACCGTGTAAATTATGACTATATAATGAAAGCGGCAGGTTATTAAAATGCTTAATTTAGATAAATTTGACAAAGAATGAAATTTATGATATACTATCATTAGAAAGGTGAGGTGCCTATCTTGATTAATAGAAAAGAAGAGATTAAGAAAAAAGGTTTCAATATGAGAACCACTGACACCATCGTCGAAGACGCATTTTTAGAACCTCATAATGTAGTAGACTTTTCAAAAATAAAAGTTGGATTAAAAACTTTGGATGATGCTATTGTTGATTTAAGCAATTATAAAAAGTTAAATCCTAGATTGGGAGATAAAGCAGAAATTCTTAGAGCAATTAATAATTGTGATTATGAAGCTATGCGTGATATTTCTAATTTCTTTTATAAAACAAGCGGTATTTATTCTCGTCTATGTAGATATATGGCTTATTTATATAGATATGATTGGTTACTTACACCTTATGTAGTATCTGATACAGTTAAAGAAGATAAAATACTTGAAGGTTTTAACAAAGCACTTGTTTATCTTGATAATTTTGAAGTAAAAAGATATTTTGGAGAAGTTGCTTTAAAAGTAATTAGAAATGGTTGTTATTATGGATATTTAATTCCACAATCTGACCGCCTAGTTATTCAAGAACTTCCGCCTAAATACTGCCGTTCAAGATTTTTTGTTGGTAATAAACCTGCGGTTGAATTTAATATGAAATTTTTTGATGATATGTATAGAGATTCTACTCAAAAAATGAAAATATTAAATTTATTTCCTTCAGAATTTAAAAAAGGTTATATTAAATATAAGGAAGGAAAACTGCCTGCGGATTTTATAGGTGATACCGCGGGATGGTATTTACTTGAGCCACAAAATGTAATAAAGTTTAATATGAACGGAGAAGATTTTCCAGCTTTTATATCTGTTATTCCGGCTATTATAGATTTGGATGAAGCACAAGCGCTTGACCGCAAAAAGATGCAACAACAATTATTAAAGATTATTATTCAAAAGATGCCTATGGATAAAAATGGAGATTTAATTTTTGATGTTGATGAAGCACAAGAGCTACATAATAACGCGGTTAGAATGTTAGGTAAGGCAATCGGAATTGATGTTTTAACTACATTTGCAGACGTTGATGTTGCAGATATGGCAGATAATAAGACTACGACAACAACAGATGAGTTAGCTAAGGTTGAAAGAGGTGTTTATAATGAGGCGGGTGTGTCTCAAATGCAATTCAATACCGATGGTAACATTGCTCTTGAGAAATCTATTTTAAATGATGAAGCGGCTATGTATAATTTATTAGCTCAGTTTGAGAGTTTTTTAAATGATATGTTAAAACCGTTTAATAAAAATCCTAAAAAACTTTATTATAAAGCACAAATTCTTACAACTACAATATATAATTATAAAGAAATGGCTAAACTTTATAAAGAGCAAACTCAATTAGGCTATTCTAAAATGTTACCTCAAATTGCTCTTGGTCAAAGTCAAAGTTCAATTCTTGCTAATGCTTATTTTGAAAATGATATACTTGATTTGGTCAATGTATTTATTCCACCTTTAATGAGTTCTACCATGAATGCGGAAGCTATTGCTAAAACAGGTAAAGATGGAGAAGCGGGCAGAAATGAAAAACCTGATGACCAGAAATCTGAAAAAACTATAAAGAATAAAGAAGCAATGAACTAGGAGGTTATTGAAATGCCAAGAATGAGTGTAGCTACAATTAAAAAT
>JBNMKO010000060.1:0-20240 GCA_050874385.1 Eubacteriales bacterium | reverse complement strand
TGAACTGCGGTTATTAAACCTCGCCTGTCTATATCTCTTGTGATAACGGCGATATCTTCTGTAACCTTTTCTCACTTCCATAAGATGTTTTACATCATTTCGTTGTTCGATAGTTCCCTTAAAAATAACTTTGTTCCTTGTTTTGCATTTCTGAACCAGTGCAACACCGACGTGCAAGCCGCCATCGTCAATTCCACACCTGATTTCATCACTGCAAATATCCTTATCCGGTATTTCCCTATAAAGCTGTATTACCATCGGATATCGGCTGACTAATGAAGCGCGCGTCTTACGGATAAGGAACCATGCTTTAACCTCTTTTGTTGGTGATAGCTGTTTTCCATTTGTGTCTAACACAAAAGCATAATTTGTCATTTCTGACATCTTCCTTTCGGAGAATTTTTCTTCTTGGCAAAGTCATGCAGAGGATATGTGTTTCTCTGTTATCAGTGCAGGACATTAGCACTGTTTCTTGATTGGCACTCGCAGAGCTTCGGACTGAAGATTACATCCAAAGGTGCGTCTTTACCTTACTGCACAACGTAGTTCATATCTGCAGCGTATGTTTCCACAGCAGCAGTCACTAAGCCTTGAGACCTATTGCTAAGCCATGGACAAAAGGTTTAATATGTCCACTCTTGTCCATGTTTGTACACATATTTCTATATTTCTTACTACTTAACAATTAGTCCTCCGATTATTTTTTTATTCCGTTACATATTATGTCAACCACCTGTCTGAGCGCATCGCCGTAGCTTATCCCGTTCTTTACAAGCACGTCCCGCCTGAAAAACTGCTCAAGCGTCGCCTCAAACATAACCTTCACAATCGCCGTGTCGACAGGCTTTACCACGCCCTCATCCATTCCCCGCCTTAAAAGCTCAATCGTCGTGTCCCACCCGCTCTCTAGGCGCTCCTCAACTCTTGTGTATATGCGCGGATATTTGTCCCTTAATATATATAGCTGTGCGAAATCAATATCCTTGTACCCGTCAGGCAGCACACCCAGTATTGCCTGAATTTTCTCAAGCGTCGAGAGCCCGCCGTTTTTCATCACCCTCTCCTCGCTCTCCTTAATCGAGTCAAAACAGTAGTCAACCATGTCATACACTAACTCCTGCTTGTCGGCAAACACCGTGTATATGGTCTTCTTGCTCATCCCGACCTCGCGCGCCACATCGTCCATGGTAAACTTTATGCCCTTCTTGTTAAAGACAAGCACTGTAGCGTCAAGTATCTCTTTTCTTATGTCCTCTGCCATTTCTGCATCACCTCATAACTAATTACTTCAAGACCTATTTAAAAACATTAATTTTTTATATAGCATTCACGTTCCCGGCAAATTGAAATGCTTTCTCCAAATCGCCCGTGGAAACTCTTTTTTGTATTTTGGTTTCCTAAATTATAGCATATGATTAAGCTGTCAACAAGAAACCAATTTCACGATTTTAGTTTCCTATATTTGTGCAAAATTTACAAATACTTTGTTAATAACATTATATTTTGCGAAATATTGCAACAAAATCATCCATGTTATGTCCTGCTCACAGCTTTTCATTTGCATAAAAAAATCCCCGGACAGTCATTTGGCCCTCCAAAAAAGAGGTACTAATGACTGTCCGGGAACATTTACACGTTAAACTTATATCCACACTTAGGACATTCTTTCATATTTTTATACACATAACCACATCTAAAGCAGCATATGACATCATGGCTTTCCTTCGCCAGATACTTTTCCTTTCTGGAAAATGGTTTCTCCTTGAGGTATGTGACAAAGTCGTTCAAGGTCTGAACATATCCTTCAAGCTCATCCGGTGCCACAACATTCGGCAGGCGCACCTTGCGCCCATTTTCAAGGTATACCTCTATATGCTTCTTACCCATAAAGCGTCGACCCTCAACCTCAATTTTTTCTATATCATCAGCCTTTATTTTTCCGTATGTATAGAAATTGCCGTAATAGATGGCATCGGGAGTTATAAACATTCCGCTCTTGCCGTTCTGTTTCTTGGTTATATCAGCCATCATAATCGGGTACTCGAACTTGCCTATGCGCGGCGCATACGCTGCCTTTGCACATTCCATACGGCTCATAAAAAGCGCATCCTCATGCCCGTCAAGTACTTCCCTCGCAGGATAAAAACACAGTCTTTCGTTGCCAGCTATGCCGTTCTCCTCAAGTCCTTTTTTGACACGTTTTACGAGAAGTTCAGCCTCCTCATTTCTGATTTTCCACAGTCTTTTTGATACATTTCCAAGGGCAGTCTCCTTGATTTCCGGGAGAAAATCCTCGCTGTTTATCCTGTCATAGAGGTCTTTTAACTCATCGCCGCTATAATTGAGATAATCCTTGCAAGCCTCATCCATACGCCTTTTGTCGAACTCGGCAATATCGTTATGCACCTTGTCGAGATATTCCTTCTCGACCTGTGCCGGAAAATGTCTGCTCTTTATCTTATCCATAAGCTTGACAAAATCGCCTCGGGTGCTCTTTTCACTGCTCTCAATAAGCTCATCGGCTTCCTTTTTCTTTACCTGATACTCTTCGACAGCTTTTTGTGGTGCAAGCTTCTCAAAATCAGGCTCCGATTTCTTAGGTGCGGCATCGTCAGTCTTAGTGATTTTGCGCTGTGCCGGCTCATCGGCTTCCGCTTTCTCCTGCTGCCTAGGCATATCCTGTGGTCTAGGCTTATTCTGCTTTGCAGATTTTTCTTCTGTCTCTACGTCGTCCTGCTTCTTATTCCTTGCAAAAAGATTTTTAAAGAAGCTCTTAGGATTTGCCGATTTAAAGAAATTGCGGATATCTGAAAAAATTTTCACCTCAAAGGTATCCTTTTCGTCCTCCCGGGGTTCATCCTGTTCATCCGCTTCTGTCCGCTTTAAACGCCCCAAAGAGCCGCCCTTGCCATAATCTTTTGGCACTTGATTTTTTAATGAACTGTCTCTTTCAGGCTCTTTAGCAGCATTTTCTCGTTTCTCATCAACAGCGGCATCGACTTCATCTCGTTTTTTTGTATCATCCTTAATTCCTTTGTCAATTCCGTTAAGGCTTCTTCGGTCATCCTTTATTCCCTTATCAACTCCGTTAAGGTCTTTTCGCTCATCCTTTATTCCCTTATCGACACCGTTAAGGTTTCTGTGCTCATCCTTTATTCCCTTATCAACTGCATTAATGTCTTTTCGCTCATCCCTTATCCCCTTGTCGACTCCGTTAAGATTTCTTTTCTCATCTTTAATCCCCTTGTCAATTCCGTTAAGGCTTCTCTTATCATCTGTGATGCCCTTATCTATACCGTTAAGGTTTCTCTTATCATCCGTGATGCCCTTGTCTATTCCGTTAAGGCTTCTCCTCTCGTCCTTAATACCCTTGTCTATTCCGTTGAGGCTTCTTCGCTCATCCTTTATTCCCTTGTCTATTCCGTTTAAATCTACCCTGTCGTCAGTTATGCCTTTGTCGACCCCGTTAAGATTTTTCCGCTCATCCTTGATGCCTTTGTCGACATCGTTTAGGTTCTCCCTAGGCTTTTCTTCCTCCTCGAGCTTCACTCGGTCAACATACTTGTTAAACTCCCCGTTTGGCTCCTTAGTTCCAAGCTTTCCAAGCATCTCCATGTAGTCATTTCCCGCCGCCGTATCGCCGTCAAAGTCGAGAACGTATGCCTCCCCGTCCTCAAGCCCCGCATCAGGCAGCGGTGTATAGAATATGACACATGTTGGGCAGAAAAAAGCCCTCGCAAGCTGCACACGCCCCTCAACAGTATCCACAATCGGCTTTTCCTTTCGGGAAAATGAACCCATGTAGAGCTTCTCACCACAATTCGGGCAGTCATATCCTACCTTATAAAAATTACTTCCTATTCTGCCCTTTCTTCTCTGCGCCAAGGAAAGCTTTTCAAACGCGAACTGGCTGTCCTCAAGCTTCCACACGGTGCTGTGCCACAGACCTCCTGCCTCATCCTGCTCGTTCTCCTCAGCCTTCTTCTTTTCGCTTTCAATCGCAAACTGTATTGCATCTTCATAGCTTATTCTTGTGCCGTCCTTGTACCAGAAACAGTGCTGCTCAGTATATTCGGCAGAAACGCCAAACTTTCCAAAAACCGCGCCAAAAAGGGTGTTTATCTTCTTATAATCCTTCTCAACGGTTATTCCCTTTAGCGTGCCCCATTTTCCAAACGCATACAGCACAAGGTTAAAAATATTTACAAGCTGGGAGTCCTTCTCAATCGGCACAGCCGTCTTTTTGGCAAGCGCAGGGTCGGACAGGTTCGTCGTGACCCTCCTTGTATCGTAGTTAAATATAACCGAACGCTCTTTTCCCGGCAGTATCAGAAAATTGCCCGAAATAATAAAGTTTCCATCCCAGTCGACAGGGACGGAAAGCGTCTTTATCAATTTGTTAAAAACAAGCCTCAGCTCTGCTGTGCTCTTTAGTACAATCATCCCACATTCGCCTTCCTTCAACCTTATCAGTTAAGCGGATAACCAAATCCGCTAAATTTATTATATACCAAAATATCCGACAAGTCTGTCATATTCCTCGTCCGTTATCTCCATAACTCCGCCATGACGCTTTCTTGATGCACCCATGTCATACTTGTCATCCTCAAGAACGTGCATTTTTCCTTCCGCAATATTGTCTATCACAATAGGCATATATCCCTTATGCTCGGCAAATCTGTCCGCTATAAGGCAGAAATATCCGTCCGGCAGTCTATAGCACTCTGGGCCCTCAAGACCGTAAAGCTGTCCAAGCGTTTCACTCTCAATGATAGAAAAAGCGTCCTTTTCAAGGCTGTCTCCGACCTCAAGAATAATCTTCTTGCTCACCTCATCCTTGGAAAATCTGTAATACTTCTCCCCGTCATTTATGATTGTGGTGTCAATTATGCTCTGCTCGCGCTCTATGTATTTTTCCGGCGATGTAAAACTTCTAAAATCGTCCGTAAAACATCTGTAGATTATATGCTTATCCCCCGGCTCGTCCCCACCGCACTTTGGCTTTTTCCCGTCAGCCCTTGTAAATGACGCGAAAAATACCATAAATCTGCCGTTTTCCCTGTCATACACTGCCTCCGGTGCCCACACACAGCCAGCATTTTCAATGCCCACCGTGTAACTTGCCGCCTTTGACCAATCTGTGAGATTGTCGGACTCCCACACGATTATGTCACGGCTGCCCTCATGCACAGCCGCGCCCCAGTCCTTCTTGGTGTACATGCGCAAATCCGTCGCTATAAGATAAAATCTTCCCGTCTTTGGGTGTCTGACTATAAACGGGTCTCTGACACCCTTCTCTCCAAGCTCCGACACTAAAACCGGCTTACCGGCATTTAAGTCCGTCCAGTTAAGTCCGTCCTTGCTCACTGAAAAATAAATCTGCTCCCCCTCTGGCTTGTCCTCACCCGTAAAATGCACAAAAATATAAGCTGACATAACTCTCTCCAATCAATATGTAATGATATTTTAACAGTAATTTACACATAATAGTCCATATGCAATGACCTTATGTACTTAATAATAATACAATTTTTTAACTCTATCAAGCAAGCTTGCAAATAACAGTTTAACTAATTATATCATCGACGCATAAACTTTTCCAGCCATTTTACGACTATGAACAATAGAATAAAAACCATAAACAAATCTTGGTGTGCCTGTATTGCGGCATTGTCATACACTCTTTGACGTTTAATAATATTTTTATTGGAAAAAATCTACAAAATGAGTTAAAATATCTAAAGAGTTATTTGTATTTTGAAAGGAAAACCAACATGGGCAAGGCAGAAGAAAACAAACAGCACAAAAGGCTCTCACTTTTAAACACCGCATTTGAGCTTTTCACAACCAAGGGCGTGAATAAGACGAGCATATCCGAGATATCCGAGCAGGCGGGTATCGCGAAGGGAACCTTTTATCTGTATTTTAAGGACAAATACGATATAAGAAACAAGCTCATAAGCCACCAGTCGGGGCTTGTACTAAAAAAGGCTCTCGACGATTTAAAGGAAGCCGGAATTGAGGAGCAATACAGCGGGCTTGAGGGCTTTAAAAAGACATTTATTTTTATAGCCGATAATATAATAGACCAGTTCAGCCAAAACAAGGCATTGCTGACCTTCATATCAAAAAATCTCAGCTGGGCTATCTTTAAAAAGGCTCTCACAAGCGGTACATCGGATGACACCATTGATTTCAGAAAGGCTTTTTACTCCCTGATTGAGCGCTCCGGCGTGCAGTTTAAGGAGCCGGAGATAATGCTTTTTATGATAATAGAGCTTATAAGTTCCATATCCTACAGTGCCATACTTTACAATGACCCGTTAGACATTGACGGACTAAAGCCATATCTATATAATACAATTAGTTATATTATCGAAAGCCATGCAGTAACGGAGGACGAAAAATGAGCAAAGATAAAATCACACCGGGCAATACCGACAACTTAGAGACCGATAAGCCAAAGCACAAACATCATTTCATAAAAAAAGCGACAGACAAGCTTGGGAAAGCAAAGAAGATAATTATAGCTGCCGCCGTCGTAATCGTCGTGTGCGCAGCCGCCTTTGGCATATTCCGCTTTATACAGAATATCGATTACATGCGCCCTGTCAGGGACATATGCAGCATATACAACAACCGCGAGACCGACACTAACAAGATTATAAAGCTTATCTATACCGGCTCGGACAAAAAGGCATACAATTCGGCGTACAAGATTATCACCAACTCCGACACTTATTACAGCTACTTTGAAAATCTCCCGTCGCAGCTTGAGGATTACTACCGCGACAATGCGGCAGCCGGCGGCAACGCTATCAAGATGAAGTTCGACATAACCGGAAGCAAGGACAAGATGGACGAGAGCCAGCTCGCAATCATCTACAACGAGCTAGAAGAACAAAACAGCTACTATCAGGATATAATAAACACCATCGACAATCTCGGCAAGGAGGATTACCAGACGCTTGCCGATTCCATGGGTATCTCCTACAAACGTGCCACAACGCTGTGCGAAATCATCCGCTCACGCTGTGAGAGCCACATGACATTCAAGATAAGCTCCGGCTACTATGTGACAGGCCGCTATGTTCTCTACAACAAGGACAACGACACCGTAGAAAAGACCGATAAGCTCACACTCGCCATCATAAAGCTCAACGGCAAATGGTTCATATATGAGGGACGCGAGGACGGCGTAAGACTTGCCACGGGAATGGACTCGATGGCTGACAACGATATACTCTGGGATATTTACACGAACTATATTAAGACCATACGATAATTGCTCTTGCACTACAGCACTGCTTTACATCTATGCGACATGTCAGGCGGATATTCGCAATCCGCTTTCGCTTCTCTCTCATATAAAATCAATGCTTCGCATCTCTGTCCGGTACTTGGCTTGTACACAGTACCGGACAAAAGAGAATATTTATGTACACAAAAAGGACTGTGACAAATGTAACCACAGTCCTTTTAATATAAGCACATATCCTGTCTTTTCAGATTAATATAAATCCTTTAAAAAATCTATACCCCATATTCCAACGCCTTCATCGTTCACAAGAGATACATAATCCACCGTCCAGTCGCCGTTTAGCTTTATAACCTTGATTGTCATCTTGTCGGACCTCCAAAGGTTCTCTCCATTATTGTCATTCATTACAATTCTGCCTGTCAGCGTGTAACCGTCAGTGACTTTCACATCCTTAAACTCGTTCATAAGGTTCACTGCTACCTTGCATAAATCCTTAGCTTTCGATGTGGTAATTCCCATCGAGTCGGCTAAATCCTCGTAGTCATACTTGTCATAACCTTTAATGTCATCGCATATAGACTCAAAGTAGTTCGTGTAAAGTCCCGAATACAGTGTCGCAATGCCCTCAAGCTGGGGCTCATCAAGTCTTTCCTTGTCAGTACAGTCAAACTTTAACTTCCAGCCGTTCTCATAGCTCTCATCGAGCTGACTATACATATCACTTATCGAAAGCTGTGCCTCATCGTATTTCTCCACAAAATCTTCCGATGTCTTCATTATCTTGATAGTTTTCTTATAAGATGAGAAAACAAAATCAGGAAGCGCTGAGGCTGCGAGCGAGTCAATACTTGAGGTCTTCTTGTTCACGACATTTATTATGTTATTGACGGGCTTTTTGTATCCGTTTGAAATATGGATAAATGCTGCCATGCCTCCCACAACGGCAACAACGAGAACCATAACGGCAATCACAAGCCCTATCTTCACCTTCCTCTTAGACTTTGACGGCTCAACATTCTGGGTCTGATTTGGCTCCGAGCCTGTCTGATTTTGTGTGCAGTTGCACACTTCCCCCTCCGCGAGCTGTCTCCCGCAATTTTCACAAAACGCCATTTTACTCCTCCTTATCCCTTCATCACATTGTACATCTGAAATCCCATATAAGTAGGATATCAGTTTTTATTGAATGAAATTATATACAAATTATAGCTTTTTATGACAAAAAATCAACTTAAAAACCTATTAAATTTTTATAATAATCATTTGCCTTCACTCTGACCTTCCGCCACCTTATAGCTTCCGTTTACAATGCAGCCTGCCACAAACGCCGCCAAAAGAGTCATCGGCACGGAAAAATCAAGATAGAAAAAGCTCACAATATATCCAACCGTCAAAAGCCCAAGAAGCTTTTCCTCCATTGCCGCCTTTTTGCGGTAATTGTCAAGTGCCTTGTATGCAAATGCACACATGAGCGATATTGTCAGAAACAGCGCGATAAATCCGCACTGCGACAGGATATTGTCGAGCGCCCCGGCAAAATTATTGATATACACATAGATATACAAGAGTGCGTTCTTTACAATCTTTGTGCCCTCGTGAAGCTCCATGCTGAATACATCGTTCATATTGAGTATTCCCCAGAAGAACAGTATCGCAAAGGTTATTCCTATGGTCGTCTGCCATCTTTTCAGCGACGGGATGTGTTTTTTGTCCCTGTCGGACTTTATCCTCGGATGTCTCTCCCTGAGAAGCAGACATGCAAGCCCTAAAATAACCAGAACAACATACAGCCCTTCATTCTTTGCGAGCATCCTCATAAGCCCGTCCTTCATCTCGATATTCTTCAAAAAGAACACCGTTCCAACCACTTTTAACACAAGAAGCTGCAAAAACCATGCAAGCACATACTTAGACACGGCTGTATATGTCGCATCTAGCACCATTATGGCGGCTATGAGCATACCTATACATATGATAATTCCGTTGCTGTTCTGGTTTATACAGAATATAAACACACTTCCCACAACCCCAAGCGCATAGGGAAAACATTTTGTCCCCGTGGTGTTGGTAAAGCCGGCTATCGAAAATAGCAGAATAACCGCGGCAAAACTCAAAAAGCCGTCACTTATCGTCCTGCTCACCAAAAACTGAACTCCGGCAACAGCTAGAACGGGAATAAACAAAATTGAGAGCACAAACGGCAGATACTTTTTTATTCCGCCCGCCATCGCGCCCGCAAAATAGAGCACGGCACACAAAAGCATACACAAAGACTGAACATACTGCCCGTTAAATATTCCTAGCACGGCAAAGTAAAATACCATTCCTACAAACAGTACATTGAGCGAGAAATCATTTTTCATTATCTTAGGAAGCTCTTCAACATATTTTCTCATAAGGTCTCTCCATTCCCTCTCATTTAATAAATTCATCCTTCAATCTGAAAAAATAGTACAGCACCGTGCCCTGATAGCCCTCGTACATAACCTTAGGGCCATCGACATTATAAAATGTACTTATATTCTCTATAGCCGCCTTAGAATCGCCCCTGTTCCACGGAATTTCAATGTACACAAGTCTCTCCGGAAGGTTTTCGAGCTTTAAAATGCCGTCAACCGCCACTCTCTCCACGGTCACAAAGCGCTCGTCCGGCTGAGAGCTGTGATATACAAGCTCGCCCTCCACATTGTCCCATTTTATGTCGTCCTGGCGAAACTGTGTCTCACCCTCGTTTGCCGAGGAAGCCACGGTAATCTTTCCGTCGGCGGCGTACTCACAAAGAATACTGTCTATCGCCTCATTAACAAATGTGTATTGATAATTGTAATACCCGTAATCACCAAGATTTCCGTTTAACTTTCCCTCATCCTTTGCAAACCCGGCAGTGTAAAGTATAGGAAAGCGATTCGTCTCCATGTCGGTGAACATTGCCGCGCTCACCGGGTCTATCGTTACAAATGTCTCACACAGCATCAGCGCGCCGATAACCGTGAACGTTGTCAGAATAACCCTTCTCCTCTCAAAGAGCTTTATCAGCATAATCACACCGAACATTGCAAGAAGAGTGTCCGCTAACATATTGTACCTTGGCAGCGTAGCCTTAGGGTATGCCAACAGATATAGAACATATACCACATAGCAAGCCGTCATCACAAACCAAGGTGTAAATTCCATCCTGTGGGTTCTTCTCACCCTCATGTTTGCGTACACCATAACTATGCCCATAAGCACAACTATAAGCCATATCCAGTTGAAATTGAGCACATAGAGCTGTGCAAGCTTAATTCTTATATAGTATCCCGAAAAAGCTATTCCGTTGGCTGCACACACTCGTATCACACCGTACACAAACAGCATAACCGCCGCTATCGCGCCTATCGCTATTATTCCCGTCTTTATATTGTACTCATCGCCCTCGTCGTCTGCGCCGTCCGCATTTGGCGCGCTTGTCTGACCCACATTGTCCTTTTTCCCAGCCCTCATGGCAGTGATAAATATTCCTACCAAAAATGCCCCGGAAAAGCACAATGCCACAAGCATTCCCGAGCTCTTTGTCGTTCCAAGCATAATAAGCCAGAACACCATAAGTATATATTTTCTGCTCACACAGCAGTACAGAGCGTATATAAAGAACATCGTCATTCCATACTCAAGTCCGCACAATGTCGACATTCCAAGCGCCATCGGTGAAAATGATACTACCAGAGTGGCAAAAAATATTATTATCTCCCTCGCCTTTGGAAAAAGCCTTCTGAAAGTCATGTATACACAGCATGCCCCCGCAATTCCCATAAAGAGCTGGCTCCACTGGAAGCCCGTTCCCCTTCCCGGCACCAGAAACTCACCCATAAGTGCGAACATGGTATAGCCGTATGCGCTTCTGTCAGCAATCTTTCCCGCCTGCACAAAGTCAGTCATAATCATGTCCGGGTGATACAGAAGATACTCCAATGACTCATAGCATGTCAGCCCCTCGTCAAGCTGTAGTGTCCCCACAATCTGAACCCTTATCAGATAGTGAATTACAACAAGCAGTGCACACGCCGTCACATCGCGGTAATCGGGCTTTGTAAAATCTCCCCTTGCCCTCAAAAAAACAAGTACCGCTACTGCGCCAAGAAAAAGCACCATGCTTATGGCAAGCCCCACATTCACAAGCTTTACAAAGCCTGCACTCCACACCGTCCCATACAGACTTGAAACCCTCGCAAACGAAAAAAACATTGCAAAAAACAGAACAATAACTGCAAGCTGTGATATCTGCCATGATATTTTATTAGTTTTTTGTCTTGAATTTAAATTATTTATCTCCATTTATATACACCTATATTTAACATAGATTTTCTTTTTTCCGCACAGCGTCAACAAACTTTGACTGCCTTATAAGAGCCTTTGCCATATCCACGCGCAGTTCATCATCTGAAACCGCTTTTAAGTACATTTTTATTGACTCCTCAAACGCGTCACACGACGGAAGCTCCACACTTTTGCTGCCCGCGCCCGTCTCTATTAGCGCTGTCGGCTTAAATCCGTCCGGCGCAGTGTATATTCTGCCCGTGGTTAGTCGTCCCTTACTGCCCCAAAGCTCAAGAGAGCACTGGTACTGACAGTCCATGCCAAAAGCCGCCTGCGCTGCCACGCCCTCATCATTTACAAACTCAGCCGTCCCGAATATATCCACGCCCGTCTTTTCGTCAAAATCAAGACTTGACGATGTAAGCCTTGCGCTGCCACCTAAAAGTCTGTCAACAAGCTTTATTGTGTAACCGCCGTTGTCCATCATCGTGCCGCCGCCAAGCTCCTTTATATACCTGAAATCCCCCTCAGCTCTCCTTGGAAATCCAAAGCTCGTTCTCACAAGACGAAGCTTTCCAAGCTCACCCGAGGTTATTATTTTTTCTATAGCCTCAAGCTGTGCATGGTACTGGAACATATAGTTTTCCTGAATGACCAGTCCACGCTCCTGTGCAAGCTTTACAAGCTCCTCTGTCTGCTCTGCCGAGGTTGTCGACGGCTTCTCAAGAAACACATGCTTTCCGGCAAGAAGTGCCTTTTTCGCCCACTCATAATGAAATGCCGGAGGAAGCGGTATATACACACAGTCCACATTCTCATCATTTATGACCTCATCGTAGGATGAGTACACATGTACATTGTATCTCTCGACAAATCTTGCAAGCTTATGCGGCGAATTTGATGCCACACCCGCACATAAAACACCCTCAACCTTATCAAGTGCCGGCAAAAATTTATTGTATGCGATATCAGCGGCACCAAGTACTCCTATTCTAAACATATCTGACATTATCCTTTCTCAATTATCTATAAAAAAGCAAGCTTCAAAATCATATCTCAAGCAGTGACAGCAGATTTCTGAGCTGTATATTGAGGCAGTTGTTAATCTGTATCATATAGTTGAGCGTCCCGTAATCAATCCAGAAGTACCCTTCCGGCAGCTCTGTAAGCTCATCCTTTTCTATCTCCACAATATAGTTATAATTCTGCTCATGGTAGAAACGTCCGCCCTCCTCGGAGAGTATAACATGGTACTGCGCCTTATTTTTCGCAATCTTATCCCTGAAAAGTGCGTCGACCACGTTATCGCTGTCAGGCTTCTTTGTCGGCTCCCACTGAACCGACGGACCTAACTCAATATAGTCAAATGAGCCAATTTCGGGTCTTCCTGCCACAAGGAACTCCTTTTTGCCGTCAACCGTGCGCGTTATAAGCCCAAATGTCGCCTTTCCTATCGCCTTAAAAAGCGGCTGGCTCCACTGCTTTACCTCTCTGCCCGTTATGTCTATGTCATAGTATCTAACCATATAGTCGGCTTCATGGTTGCATGTCACACCCGCGTCGTCGACGCTCCAGTCGCGGAGCTGATTGAGCGGTACAAGAACGGTCTTTTTCTCCTCGAACATCTTATAATTGTTCAAAAACTGATATATCTCCGATATGTTTGCCGTAATTCCACCAGTGAAAATCGAGTGGAAAAATGTCTTGTCCGCAAAGTACCCTGAAAGCGCGTCAAGCTCGCTCTCCGAGAAACCGCAGTTGGTAAGCGGAATACCCGACAGCACCGTTCTTGTGTCCATGTTCACAAGATTGTCAATCTTCATAAGCTGCTTAATCTGCCCTAGCGTCATCCACTTATAATTAGGAAGCACCTCTATGTCCTCGTCGAGAAGCATTATAATGTTACGGTTTCTCTTTTTATAGAAACGCCCCGCCTGCTCCGACTGTATCTGGTCGTATATGACCGTATAATTTTTTGAATTGTAGAAATAATTAAAATAATTTGGCAGAACGCCCCCATGCCTTCTCGTGTAGTTACTCTTTGTCGCCTGAATTGTCGGCGAAATCTGAATGACATTGACATTTCCCGGCTCAATCTTTGCCTGCATGAGAAAATTTATCACACCGTCAATCTCCTTGCATATTATTCCAAGATAGCCAATCTCAGGCTGCACAATTATCGGCTGTTCCGCCACAAGACGGTTGTTCTCGTACCTCTGTATTCCTGTTATCGAAAAGAAGGAACGCTTTCTGTTATGTATCTCCCCTACATAGTCGTCATAGAACCAGAAGCTGTTGTCACCCGACTCACACTCCTCAATCGACACTTTCGCGTCGCGGTTTAGTGCCGCCACCCAGTCGAGTATCTGCGCTGTCGTGTTGACATTTCCCTCCGTGGCAGACCATGATTTAATTATTTTGCTTATAATCTCCTTCATAAAAATAATCCCCGTTTCCAATTTTGCACACTACTTTTTTAACAGTTTGTTTTTAATACTTCCGAGCCGCATCTTCGCCAACGCCATAACCTGCGACATGCAAACAGCCGCATAGCTCTTGTCAAACGCCTTTATCGCGCTCTTTGCGCGCCCTGAACAGTGGATGGCAAAAACCTTGACAAGTGTGCCATCGGTGCGCACAAGATAAGGCTCACTCTTTCCGTTGTTATCTTTTTTTATAACATATTTTTTAATTCCTGCAAAAGAATTGTATCTGTATTCATTTTCAGAAAAATTCATCCTGTCGCACAGGTTCTGGTCTATCGTTCCGCCGTCAAAAACCTTAGCCGAGTTTAAAACCCGCGGATTATCCTTAGACCACAGATATACAAGCGTCATGTCGCACACACCACCAGCAAGATTATGCTCCTTCTGATAATTCCACTTTTTGAGCAAAAGCTCCTTGTTGTTCTTAAAAGTCTCCTGACAGAAATCGAGAAAATCGTCGAGCGCCTGCCTCGTCCAGTACGAACAATGGCAGCATGAACTCCATCCATAGTCCTTGTCCTGCCCGTCAACCGTCGACACCATCGCGTATGCGTTCTTTAATGACGGTATGCTGCTGTAATCAGCACAGTTGTACAAATCGCTCTCCGCCACAAGTATTCTGTCAAAATCAAGCTCTTTCATAAGCTCATAGTAGAGAAAATATCTCTTAAAGCATATCTGCGCAAAAAAATCCGTGTATGTGGAATAGTTTTCAAAAACTTTCAAAAACTCGTTGTATCTTTTAAGGTCAAGCTTCTCATGGTCAAACCACTCGCGCGCCACATGTCTGTTAGCCTCATCTCCAAGTAAAATCACGCGCTCATTCCAACTCTCGGCTGAATGTACGCTGTACGGAAGATGCTCCGGGCATCCCACATGAAATATGACCACGGGGATTATATCTTTTTTATTATTCTGCATCTTTTCTGTTCTCCTTATCACCGACATTTTGTCCCTCAAAGCTGCCTTGGTCATAAGTGCGCTTGTGCTCATCTGTTCCGCCGCCATTATCACTATTTCCATGCTTGTATGCAAGTTCATTTACAATGGACTCCTGTGTTGTCCCAGCCATTGGAACAGGCTTGTCGTCAAAATTAATCGTCTTTTCCACAACTACGAGCGGTCTGTGTATAACTCGCTTATTTATATTTAAAATGTACTCACCGATAAGTCCTATAAAGAAAAGCTGTATCGAACCGATGAGGAATATACCTATTACAATAGGCGCTGTACCTGCCGTAAAAGTGTACCAATGTGTCAGCTTGTACACAAGATATATGACCGCCACCAGCATGGAAAGTGCCGATGCTATAAATCCAAAAAATGTGGCAAGCCTGAGTCCTACCTTGGTATATGATGTGATACTTAACATCGCTGCATCATACAGTGAATAGAAGTTATTTTTCGTCTTTCCGGCGCGTCTTTTTGGCTGCGTGTACTCAAGGTCTTTCCTCTTAAAACCATACTCCGCAACAATTCCCCTTATAAACGGCATAGGGTCGTCAAGCTGCCTAAGCAGATGAATAAAAGTCTTGTCATACAAGCCAAATCCCGTAAAATGCTCAATCATCTCCACATCCGACATCTTTCGTATCATCTTGTAGTATATCGTTCTAAGAAGATAGACAAATCTGTTCTCCTTGCTGTGGCTCTTTATTCCGCTTACAATCTTATAGCCCTTCTCCCACTCCGCAACAAACTTTGGTATCATCTCAACCGGGTCCTGAAAATCGCAGCACACCGATATAGCACAGTCTCCCGTCGTCTGGCACAGACCGTAAAACGGCGAATTGAACTGCCCAAAATTCGTCACGTTGAAAATCGCCTTTATATTTTTATTTCCCTCACAAATTTTCTCTATATATTCCCTCGTCCTGTCCTGCGAACAGTTATCTATAAATAAAATCTCATAGTCATACCGGGGAAGCTCCCTTGTCATCACATCGACAAGCGCCTCGCTCATCGGAATGACATTCTCCTCCTCGTTGTAGCATGGAACCATGATGCTTATTTTCTTTCTCCTGCCACCACTATTTTCATTATTACTATTGTTATTATTAACAGCTTCCAAAATAATCCGTACCTTTCTTGTGTCGCCCGTCGTGCGACATACCTGCGCATAAAATATAATCAAACCTGATTACATTGATGCGCGAACCCAATCCACAGTCTTTTTTATTCCGTCATCAAATGTCGTCTCAGGAATAAATCCTGTATCTTTTGTGAGCCTTTCAATATCCGCCGTGAGATACATAACCTGCCTCTCGCCATAAGGAATATCTCCAAAGCCCAAAAGCCCTTCATCTGCTCCTATTGTGCGGCACAGCTTTAAAATATATTCCCGTAGCTCGCACTCGCTGTTTCCTGCAAGACAGTACACCGCGCTCTTTTCATCTGATTTCCTTATGTGTGAACCACTTCCATTTGCACTCACATTATCTAGACTCTCTTCGTGTGAACTTATCTCATCTGCACACATTTCACCCGCTTGTGTTCGACTTAAATCATGCCCTTTCATATTCATTGCACCCGTCCCCGTCTCCCCAATTAGAAAAAGCGCCCTCGCCGCGTCCTCCGAGTAAAGATAGTTCCACATCTGCTCTCCCTTTGTGAGCGGCACTCTCTGTCCCGAGATAAGTCCTCTTATAACCGACATAATCATTGTATTTTTTCCGTCAAAAGGTCCATACACACTGAGCACACGCACCCATGTGTGTCGTATTCCAAGCTCCTCGCAAAGTTTCCGGCTCTCTATTCCGGCGCGCAGCTTAGCCTTTCCGTACTCATTTTCCGGTGCCGTAGGCGTGTCGGGCGTGAGCCTGCTCTCAATCCTGCCGTACTCCGCCTGCGAGCCCACCCCCACAAAATGCACACAGCCAAGGCGCTTTGCAAGCCTCACCGCATCAAGCGTGTACTCAATATTTTTCTGCTGCAACGTAGCATCATTTCTCTCTGCCCCAAAAGTTCCGCACCAACCGAGGTGGTAGAAAACGTCTCCCTCTTTTGCCACGCTATTCTCAGGCGCATCTCCGTCACGCAAATTGCGTTCACAAGAGCATTCCTCATTGCAAATATCTGACACAATCACATCTAACTTGCACAAAGTATCGTAATTATTAGTCATATTTACATGCGGCTTATGCAAATCATCAAATGTATTTGTGTCCGCCTTATGCAAAACTTCACAATTATTGGAAATCTTGTAGCTTGCGAGCTGCTCAAGGCTCACATATTCCAGCCGCAAAAGTCCGCTGTCAACCGCCTCACCAAAACAATCCGTCATCCGGCTGTTGCGGGCTGAACCATCCCTCAAAAATACCGTTGTGGCTATCTTATTTTTTAAAAGCTCCCCCACAAGCGCCATTCCTATGGCTCCCGTGGCACCTGTTATATATGCGTGTGTCATGTTGACCTCTTTTTATTAATTGTAAGGCGGAATAAGCATATTCCTCTCAAGCTCCTCCTTCGGTAGAAACGGCGCAAGGTCTTCAAGCGGCGCGGACACAAGCGTTCCGTCCTCAAGCCGCTTTGTCGCCGACTTAGGCTCAAACTTCTGCTCTCTGCCCACAAATATCTCACAGATAACAGGACCTTCAAGCCCTAACACCTCATCCAACACGGCATAATCCGTATTTTTGTTAATCGAGCGATACTGATATCCATAAGCCCACGCAAGCTTTCCCATATCAGGAAAACTTAGGTCGCCGCTGTCCTCGCCGATACCCACCAAAGGCTCACCGAAAAAATTCTTCTGCGTCTGTCGTATAGAATGATATCCGCCATTGTTTATCACAAATATCTTCATACCCATATGATGGTGTATTATGGTCTGAAGCTCCTGCAAATTCATCTGTATACTGCCGTCACCCGTGACACAGATTATGTCGCTGTGGGCATTATTTTTCATTATACCATAACTGCCACCCAAATTGCCACTACTTTCAGTGTCAGCCACCCATGCGCCGATTGCCGCCGGAAGGTCATAGCCCATTGATGCCACGGCGGAATTGGTTATAAAGCGCTGTCCTTTTTTGATTACATAGGCATGGCTGCCGACAACACAAGCCGAACCATTTCCCACAACCGTAATCTGCCCCGGCGCAAGTCTATCACTAAGTTCCTTTATAAATGCGTACACGTTGGCGTATTCCATGCCGTTCTCTATACAGCGCTCATAATGCTTTTTTTGCACAACGGGATAATTTTTCTTCCAGCCGCGGCATATATCATGCCACTCGCCATCAGGAAACAATTTTCCATCACAGCCGCACACCTCATCAAGACATTTGTCAAGCATTGTGAGAAAATCAAGTGCATCCGCCCACACCGGCATATCAACATGTAGCGTAGGTTTCTTTAACTCCTGTTCATCCGTGTCCTCGACTATCGTGTAAGCCGCCCTCGCCCAGCTCTTATAATTATATCCCACCTGTCTTATGCTGAGCCTGTTGCCAACCGACAAGAGCAAATCGCTGTTCTGCACCGCAAAATTTCCTGCCCTGTCGCCCATTATTCCGGCGCGCCCCACATAAAGTTCATCGTCGTCCTCGCACAAATCTATGCTGTCCCAGCCCGTCACAACCGGAATGTTGAGCTTATTTTTTACTCTCTCAAAAACCTCTGCCGCTCCCGCTATGCGCACACCATTTCCAACATTGAACACAGGTCTTTTTGCTTTTCTTATCCTGTCGATGACCTCCATCACAAGCTCTTTTGAGACCTTTGGCGCAAGTGTGCTCTCATATTCAATATAATCCTCACAGCTCTCGTCATAGTCACAAAGCTCGTCCGTGTCCACATACGCCCCCTGAACATTTAGCGGAATGTCGAGCCACACCGCGCCCGGTCTTCCCGTCGTCGCGATATGGAACGCTTTTTTTACGCAAAAACGTATTTTATCAGGTTCTGTGACCATCTCGCAGTACTTTGTCATCGGTGCGACAGCCTTTGTGATGTCGAACTCCTGGTCGCCCATCGCCCTTATATTAAGCCCTGTGCTCCTCGCCGTGGTGTCATAGCGAACCTGCCCCGATATGACAAGCATCGGTATAGAGTCTAGATGCGCGCCGAGCACTCCCGTCAGCGCATTTGTGCCCCCCGGACCCGTCGTGACACACAAAAGAGCAGGCTTCCCGGCAATCCGGGCATAACTTTCTGCCCCAATCGCGCAAGCCTGCTCATGGTGATTGTATATACATTTCAACTTGTCACTGTGACCGAAGGAGTCATTAAGGTGCATTGCACCGCCCCCCGTCACCGTGAATACGCGCGTAATTCCAAGCTCAGAAACGAGCTGTGCAATGTAATCTGATACCTTAATTCTCATGCCATTCCTCCATGCCACCACTTTTTAGTGACTTAAATAGTAATGCTAATGCGTTTTTTACTACCGGGTAGTGTCTTTTACTACTTGGTAGTGTTTTTTACTACCGGGTAGTGTTCTTTACTACCTAGTATCTTTCACAATACCGCCTCGTGTATAATCTTTATCATATATGACAGTTTTTCTTCCGTCATTCCCGGATAAACCCCAATCCAGAAAGTATTTTCCATAATCAAATCCGTGTTCTCAAGGCTTCCTGCCACCCTAAAGCCTTTGCCCGTGGCTCTCATCTCATCAAAACATGGCTGCTTTATGAGATTGCCTGAAAATAACATTCTTGTCTGCACACCGTGGCTTTCGATATATCCAACGACCTTATTTTTATCGACCCCCGGCTTGCATGTCAGACAGAAGCCAAACCAGCTCGGATTTGAATTTTCAGCCGCCTTTGGAAGATAAAAATATTCCGACAAATCTTTCAACCCCTCATAGAGAACCTTGAAATTCTCCCTTCTTCTCTCAACAAATGACGGGAACTTTTTAAGCTGTGCACACCCGATGGCAGCCTGCATGTCCGTAGCCTTGAGATTATAGCCAAAATGTGAGTACACATACTTGTGGTCATAACCCTTTGGCATTTCCCCGTACTGCCCGTCAAAACGATGCCCGCACAGATTGTCCTGACCTGACGCGCACACGCAGTCCCTTCCCCAGTCGCGCAGCGAGCGGATTATCTTGTTGAGAAGCGGATTGTCCGTGTACACCGCACCGCCCTCGCCCATGGTCATGTGATGCGGCGGATAGAAGCTGCTAGTGCCGATATCGCCGACTGTTCCGGTCAGCCTTGTTTTCCCGTCAATTGTGTACTCCGAAC